>JBEHWO010000027.1:0-32213 GCA_040217695.1 Vulcanimicrobiota bacterium
TAGGCATAATTCAAACTCAAATGTTCATGAAACATTGCTCTCTGCTTTTCATCCATACCTCCGAGTATTAAACGCTTTGTATCATTGTCCGTAAGAGACTGTTCTCCGATAGGTAATAATTCTCTCTCCAGACGAACAATAGGAGGGCTTCCCACCTTGAGATGCAGATCAGATGCATTATGTTCCACAAGTACCTGTAAAAGATCATCCAGTTCCAGAGGTAAATCAGAAATCTCTGGCACATCCACTCCTTTTTCATACTGTTCAAGAATAGGATTAAAATAAGGAACTTTCAGCCTGTGAAGAAGATAAACAAATTCTATTTTAGGTATAGTCAAGAGTTCGGCTGCCTTGTCGAAAGAAATCTTTTCTTCCCTGAAAAGTTCGACTACGGCAAGCTCAAGTATCTTCCTGGAAAGGGCACTTTCATCCTGCACGCCCAGAATGTCAGTAAAATCAGGTAAAACATCAATTTGTATTTTATTCATAAAATTCTGTTCCTCCTTTTAATAAAAAGGAACTGCTCCATCAGACCTCCTAACAATATTTATATGTGAAAAGGGATTCCCAGTTTCTTTGCACAGAGATTGAAAAACATTCTCACTTCCTGAAAATTCAAATAGAAGAAATATACTGTAGCCACTATGGCCCCCAGACCGACACCTGCTCTGGTATTGACTCTTTCAATACTGTTAACTTTACCGACAAAAGGTATTTTTACTTTCAGAGCAACTAATATTATACCAACAAAAGCAGCAAGTTTTAATATAAAACTCAAAAAACCGTCAATATTATGCATATTTCCGGTTGGTATAATAACTTCAAGCCAGGAAATAAGAATAAATACAACAGGAATACTCAAAAAGCGAACCATAACATCAAGAACTATATTAATATAATTGGTTAACATAGGTTGAAATTTAATTGTTCTTTTTTCCGAATGAAGGGTCCATAAATCAACTCCCATACCTGCAAGTCCGAGCAATGAAGTACCTGCCAGAAGGTAGATAAACCAGACAAGAACAAAACCTGTATTCATAAAAATCACCCTGAAATTTTTTTAGTGAAAGTAACTATAAATTCTTCATTATAATTCTATTTATCATGTAAAATTCCTTTAAATTTTAAATCCTTCTATGATCTTGACAAAACTTTATAAAGTAATTACACTCTTATTGATTCTTTTATGATTTTATGATTTTATTTTACGAGTATGAGGGATATTTTATGAAAGAAGATCGTGTTGATGAACCTTGTTTTACAATAAGTATAGTTTCAAAAATGGTAGAGATGCATCCTCAGACAATCAGACATTATGAAAGAATGGGGCTTTTGGAACCACAGAGGAGTGACGGTAATATAAGGCTTTTTTCTTTAAAAGATGTGGAACGTCTCAGAAGGATACAGAATTTCACAAGAGATATGGGAGTAAATCTTGCCGGAGTAGAAGTAATTCTCAAATTACTCGATCAAATAGATGAGTTGAAAGATGCTATGGAAAGAGAAATGAATGACATGAGAGGAAAAATTGAAAGAGGCCCATGGGAAGAAGAATAGATTTTAACTGATTATTCTAAAACTGTATATTGATAGGATGGATGAAAGTGAAGATTAAACATGTATATAAAATTTCTCTTTTAATGTTTTTGATTTTTTTTATTTTTTCTGTCAGAGCAAAAGCTTCGGAACATGACAACAGTAAAATGAGTTTTACCTTACTTGGTAAAGTCTTTGCCATAGCAAAAGAAGAATTTTACGGCCACTTCGACAGGGAAGCTGTACTTAAAGGCAGTATTAACGAAGTAAAGAAATTTATAAAAAAATCAGGGAAAAACCCTGACAGAATACCTTCTTTTCACTATACAGGCAATGAAGAAAAAGATATAGATTCCTTTCAGAATGCAATCACAAAAATTATAAATATGTACAGTAAAGAAGGACCGGGGGAAAAAGATATTTTAAGAGCTGCTCTCGACGGAATGCTTGCTTCACTGAACGATCCCTATACCTTATATATGGATCCTGCCTATTACAAACAGTACAATCAAACCATGGGGTCAAGTGACTACAGTGGCATAGGAATTTTTATAGAAATAAATGCAAAAAAAAATAACAGAATTACAATTGTAGAACCAATAGAAGATTATCCTGCCTATAAAGCAGGTCTCAGGGCAGGAGATGAAATACTGGAGATTAACGGAATAAAAACAAAAGGGCTGGATATAGACAGGGCAGCAAACCTTATAAAGGGTCGCGAGGGAACAGCAGTGGTCATAAAGATAGGCAGAGAAAAAGCATCTCATCCCATAGAATTTGAAATAACAAGGACAAAGATCCATGCAAAAAGTGTAGTAGCAAGAACACTGGATGGTAATATAGGATTTATACGTATAAGAATCTACGGAGAAACTACAAAAGACGAATTTGAAGAAGCTCTCGGGCAACTGGAAGGAACAAAAGGCCTGATCATAGATCTGAGAAATAACGGAGGAGGCCTTGTAGAAGCTGCCGTATCAATATGCAGTCATTTTATTCCCCGCGGTAAAACAGTAGTAACTATAAAAGAAAAAAATAAGGAAGATATAAAAGTATCGGAAGGCTTATCTCCTGTAAACAAACCCGTTGTAATACTCGTAAACGGCTATACAGCCAGTGCATCGGAAATCACATCGGGAGCACTGCAGGATTACGGTATAGCCAGACTAGTAGGGGAAAATACCTTCGGCAAAGGTTGTGTTCAATCAATAACAGATCTGAAAACCGAGGGAGCCGTAAAGATTACAATAGCAAATTATTTTACACCAAAGGGAAGAGCCATACACCACATAGGACTTAAACCTGATATTACAGTTGATATGGATGAATCCCGTGCCGGAAGAGATAATGACGTACAGTTAAAAAAAGCTATAGACATTTTGAAATAGGGGCGAACCTCTGTGTTCGACCGGTGAGCAGTGATCTGATAACCGGTCACTGATAAAGAAAGGGGATAAACATAACCATGAATTTTGCCCACATATATACTACAGCAGACAGAGACGATACTGTAAGAACAATAAAATCTTTTATGAAAGACAGGGGGTTTCTCGAGGTCATGCCCCGGGAACATATACCGGAACTGCCTGATGTTGATTACAGCTTAATAGAAGAAAAAAATCTGAGATTTTTCATTATCACGGTACCGATTAAAGGATGGACCGGCATATTTGAAGACGGAGGAACCGTTGCACAGAAGGATCTTGCCAGATATATTTCAGGTGTGCTTAACAGAAAAACCATATGGACTAACTGTTCCGCTTCTACCTGTAATTACCTCTACACAATCTTCGATGAAGGAGAAGCTACGGAAGACTTTGCCCGCGGAGATGCCTATGATTATGATGAAAAAGGACAGCTAAAATACTTTAACTGTTATAATACAGACGAACTTATAACATTTATGAAAGCCCTTAATATCCCACTTCCTTCCGCCACCTATGAAGAAATCATAAGAAATAATGTTCCTTTAAACAAAGAAGACATCATTCATATAGCTTTTAAGAAAGAAGTAATTTCAGAGGAAGAAGATTTAACAGACGACTCACAAGATACGGAATATTACGGAAAAGAGAAAAAAAGCGGATTCTTTAATAAAATGATGGACAGACTCACTCAGCCGATATGGGATAAGCTTGGAATGGATGTCCTGCAGTTTCTCCCTCTGTTAAATAAAGCCCAGGAAATGGCTCAACTTGCAAAGCCACTTATAGAACAGGGTCTCAAGGGAGACGAACTCAGAAACCATCCCGCCTATCAAAGACTTATGATACTGGAAAAAGAAATTACACAGGAATTGAGAAGTTCATCTTTTTACACAGAAGAAATAGAAGCCATGATAAAACAGGGCATGGGACTATCACAGAAGATACTGAAAGCCTATGATCCCCTTGAAGAGGAAATAAAGAAACTCAATTACGGACATAATTTAACTTTTCAGGAACATGCATTGATAGGAGAAAAGCTTATAGATCTATCGGCAGGTATAAAAATAGACAGGTCGGACATAAGTATAAAAAGAATTGACAAAGCATTATCCTGGGCAGGTATACCTGAACATGCAGATCCTGAAAAATTCAAATATGCCACAGGTTCACTCATAGGAGAAATCATTATAAAAAATCATGGCGGAGAATGGATTAAAGAGGATAATATTACAGATTCCTGTGTAAAAACAGGAGATAAAATAATCAATCCCTTCAGATGGTACGAAGAAAAACTTCTTGGAGGGGGAAAAACATATATTTATGAACAGTATAAAGCAGCGACAGTGAACAGTGAACAGTGAACAGTTAACGATGAAAATTTTTAAATTATGAAAAGATATATTATTTATTTTATATTCATATTAGTTTTTGTTACAGGCTGTAAAAGTGAGGCCCGGTATTCTGATTCTTCACCTGTTACAGGAATAGTTTTCGAAAAAAAAACAATAACGGTAAAAGACAGAACTATTACTGTAGAAATAGCAGATACATCGGAAAAAAGAATGACCGGCCTTATGTACAGGAAAAATATGGGAGAAAATGAGGGAATGCTTTTTATATTTCCCGGAGAAGAAATTCACTCGTTCTGGATGAAAAATACCCTTATACCACTGAGTATTGCCTTTATAAAAGAAGACGGAACAATATTTCAAATAGAAGACATGGAACCGGAAACGGAAACAACTCACCCCTCGAAAATTCCTGTAAAGTACGCTCTGGAAGTAAATAAAGGCTGGTTTACGAAAAATAATATAACAGCCGGAGACAAAATACTGTTTACCGTTAACCGGTAAAAGGAGTTGTCTGGAAATAACTGCATCATATTTACAGTTTATATCGTAACGCGTGACGCGAGGATACTAATTTTTCTAACAATTTAATAGAGTTGTTTTTATTGCAGTCCTAACTGGTCACTGGTAACTGTTCACTTATAACTGGTAACTGTTCACTGTTTCTCACTGCCAAAGGCATAAAGCCTCCCGTCATCAGAAGCTATAAAAACCATACCGTTCGCAATAGCAGGAGAAGACATTATTTTCCCGCCTGTCTTATATTTGCATCCTCTGCCTTTTTCAGCATGAATGGCATAAAATATCATATCAGTAGACCCTATATAAACAAAACCGTTTGCAACAGCAGGGGAAGAATAAATTGTACCTTTAGTCTTATACTGCCATATTTTTGTACCTTTAAAAGCATCCAGAGCGTAAACACTGCTATCTCTGGAGCCTATAAATACCTTCTTATAAGCCACGGCAGGAGAAGATATTACAGGGCCGTCCGACATAAATTCCCATTTTATCTTTCCATTTGCCCCATCGAGAGCTACAACTTTATTATTCAGGAGACCCGTATATATGAGACCATCCATAAATACCGGTGATGAATGTATTTTACCGCCTAAATTCTTTGTCCACACCTTCTCTCCTGTAGTTCTGTTCAGACAGTACATAAAACCATCCCATGAGCCGAAATAAACCAGGTCTGAAACAATAAGAGGTAAAGAAGTAATCTGCTCTCCCGTCTTATAAGACCAGAGAAGTTCACCTTTTTCCATAGAAAGGGCATAGAATATACCTTTATCGGAACCCGTATAAAGTATGTTTTCATAACCTGCAGGAGAAGAATTTATTTTTGACTCTGCCTTAAAATCCCATACCTTTGTTCCTTTAGAGATATCGACACCATATATAAATCCGTTACCGGAAGCCACATATATCATCCTGCCTCCGGCAAAAGGTGTGGCTCTGTTCTCACTGCCGCTGTTAAATTTCCAGACAGGTTTACCTTTTTTCTGACTTACAGCATAAAGGGTTCCTCCTTCATCAACTATATAAACACTGCCGTCCGAAACAACAGGTGATGAAGTAATTCTATTTTTCAGATTTAATGTCCAGTTCAGAGCAAGAAAAGAGTTTTCATCTTTCAAACTGGAAACCTTCAGATTTTCTTCATGCTCCTGGAAAGCACTTTTATTACCTCTGAACGAAATCCAGAGTCTGTTTTCCGAGAGAGACTGCAGATTTTCAAGCCTGGTTTTCACTTTCTCATCAAGGTCATGAAATTTACCGAACACTTCTCTCGTAAGATTTACAACCCTGCTGTAATGCTTTATTTTATAAGAAGCCCTGGCAAGATTGGCATAATAAGATACTTTTTCCTGTTCAAGTTTGATAGCTTCCTCATAGGCCTTAATAGCTTCTCTGTAATCCTCGATTTTCTCGTAAGTCTGGCCGAGTTTGAAGTATACAGAACTATCTTTTTCAATGTCAATGCTGTTCAGATATGCTTCTACCGCTTCAGGATATTTCTCCGATTTAAAATATATATCTCCTGCATGGGCATAATAAGGGCCGTTATTCTTTACAAATTTAATGGCTGATTTTATTGATACTATGGCACTTTTGAGTTTACCCTGTTTCAGTTCTTTTCTGGATTTCCGGTAAAAATTCTCTGCAAGTTCAATGCTCATCTCTCTGGTAACGGAAGGTAAACCACGGAAAAGTTCTATGGCATTATCATATTTATTACTGTTTCTATAAATCCTGGCAAGTTTCAATATGCCTGTTTTATTATCAGGTTTTAAAGCAAGCAATCGTTCATACATGATCTTCAATAAATCACTGTCTTCCTCTTCATTAAATGATTCAATTAAAGTAGTGAGAACATCTGCATCGTCTATTAAAGGACTTAACATTGCTATTTCACTGCGATGTTCCCATGTAGAGGCCCAGGAGTTAATTGCTGCAAAAAAACATTTACAGGCATCGTTCTGAGATTTCTTTTTCAGGAAAATTTCACCCTGAATTATATGAACATCGGGTAAAGTCCTGTGAATTCCTTTAATTTTTTCAATATAACCGAGTGCTTCATCGATATGATTATTCTTCAGGCAAATTTTAGCAAGCAAACAATAAGAATAATACCATATGGGATCAATAGAAATGGCTTTTTTTATATTTTTTTCAGCTTCAATAAAGTCACCTTTTTTGACAAACAACTTTCCGAGACCTGCATAGGCCTTACCATATGAAGGATTAATCTTTATAATCCTTTTAAACATATCCTCTGCTTCCTGATAAAGTTCTTCCTGTAAAAATAACATACCCATACGGTAATAGGGTTCGGGAAAATTCTGATCTTTATAAATTGCATGTTCATAAAACCCTGCAGCTTCCTCCCAGTCATTTTTCTCATATATTATACCTTTAAGAAAAGAAGCCCTGGAAGAATCTTCTTTCAATCCGGAAAGGGACAACATTTTATTATAACAATCTTCCTGGTCCAGTTCGGTAAAAGAATAAATTTCGGCAAGATCTGTGAGACGTTCAAAATCACTGTTATCACATTTCAGGCCCTTCAGAATAGCTTTGATAAAATTCCCTGTGTCTCCCCTTACAATATATACATCGGCCTGGCCAAAATATGCACCGGCATTTTCCCTGACTCTGATAGATCTGTTAAAATAATCGAAACTATTATCATATAACCTGTCAGCAAGAGCTTTCCTGCCGATTATCATGAACATACTGGAAAGGGTTAAAGCTATATCCTGCCGTTCGGGAGAAATGGCAAAAGCTTTTTCATAACACTCGCAGGCTCCATGGAGATCCCCTTTTTCCCGGAGAGCATCACCCAGGGATATTACATAATTAATATCATCGGGCATGAGCTCAAGAGCTCTTCTGAAACTTGATATGGCTGCATCAATCATATTTTTTTCAAGCTGAGTTTTTCCTACGGTAAAAAATTTACCGGCCTTATCTTCAGGAGTTTCATGAGCTTTTTCCCCTGTTTTATGCATTCTGCTTTCACTGTCTTTTTTCTTTTTACTGAGTTGCTCTTTTATTTTTCTGGCGAGTTCCTCCGATTTCTTTTTATCATCCCTCACAGGTGTTTTAGCAGGAACAATCTGTTCGTGAGATTTATTTTTCTCTTCCAGTCTTTTAAGAACTTCAAATCTAAAGGATTCATCGATTCTCCTGGTCTGGCTCTGTACTCTGAGCCTTTCTTCAATGGCTCCCATTTTCTGTAATTTTATTTCTTCTTTATTTCTTTCTTCCTCCTGTGCCTTTGCTTCCCTTGCTCTGGCCTTAAGCTTTTCTTCCATTTCCTGCCTTTTTTTGCGAAGTTCTATTTTAAGATCATCTTTAGAAAGGTCATCTTTTTCCTTTTTTTCCGGCACTTCTGCAGTTTTCTCTTCTTTTTTTGAAACAGGACTGTATTCTACGGCAACCCTTTTTTCCATGACCTCAGAAACATTCTGTTCCTCTTCTTCTAAAATCTCCTCTTCTTCAATATAGCCGGCAAGAGGCTTGCAGGAAAAAGAATAGACATAAGAGTCCATAGAGGTTATATATATGTTGTTATCTGCTAAAAAGGGAGAGGAGAACAGTTCACCGCTTATGTCAAAATCCCATAGTACCTGTCCTGTAGATATAGAAATAGCATTAAGTTTTTTTATTCTCCCTGAAGATCCCAGATAGATTATACCTTTATCTATTACAGGTGAGGAGTAAATAGTACCTGAAACATCAGATTTCCATTTCAACTGACCGTTTGTAGCATTGAAAGCATAAATATTCCCGAGCACTGTGGCAGCATAAACAATACCTCTATAGACAGTTGATGTGCAGCAAATTTCTCCGTCCAGTTCAATATTCCATTTTTTAGTTCCATCAAACATGTTGAGTGCATAAAGGTTCTGATCTCTTGAGCCGATAAACAATGTATCTTTATATACGAAAGGCGTTGCCTCTACCGGATTACCTGTTTGAAATTGCCATAGAAGTTTTCCGCTGTCTATATCAAGGGCATAAATTTTATAACCTTCCGAACCCAAAAAAACCATATTATGGCTGATACAGGGAGACGTTTCAAGATAGCTGTCTGCCTTAAATTCCCAGATTTTATCTAAATTTACGGGATTATAGGCACAGAACAGATTACGCTGGCTCGCAAAAAGCTTCTTTTCAGTAAGACAGAGAGAAGATCTGTTAAAAAATCCGTCTGTTTCTAAAATTATACTTCCGCTGTTCACATCAATTGCATAGAGATTTCTGAAAGACGACACATATAATCTGTCATATGAAGATATTACAGGAGAACATTCAATAGAAAGATCTCTTTCGTCTTTAAGTAATTTCCTCTTCCACTTTTCTTCACCTTTCTCTCCGTCTATGGCGTAAAGGTATCCATCTGAAGAATTAACAAATACCGTATTTTTCCAGAAAAACGGTGAGGAAATTATTGCATCACCTGTTTTAAATTTCCAGCAAAAATTAAAGGAAAATTTAGGATTATTAAGCTCTTCTATCTGCAGTAAATCTAACTTTATCTGTGCCGGTAAATCTACAGAAAGTTTCAATAAGTTACCTGCCTTTCTACAAGAAAAAGACCTCACTGACTGTCATTAGTGACGCGTAACGCGTGATGAATGACGGGAGGGACGAGATTTCTGTAACTTTCTCTTTCTCATGGCAGAATCCTGCTAAATTATAATAAAAATGGTCGTAATTATAACAAATCTTCATTGTTCCCCTGAATTACTGAGTATATCCCCTGCTTCTCCGGCAAACTCACCGTCAGGACAGACTTCAAGATAATTATTTAAATACCGCCTGGCATCATCCTTATTCCCTGATAAACTGTAGGCTTTGCCTGCCCAGAAATAAATATCATGATTTTTAAATTCCTTAAATTCCATTGCATGTTGAAACTCGGCTATGGAACCGGTAAGATTCCCTCTTACCATAAGTTCTTTACCTCTTGTAAAATGCCATTCCGCTATTAAAGTTCTGCCTGAAAACATGTACAGAACAGCCAGCAATACAACCACTGCAATAATATTACATAATATAATAATAAATTTACCTGATTTTTCTTTATCATCACCTGTAATCTGTATCTGTTTTAATCTCTCTTCCAGAGAATCAGAAGCTTTACTATTTGCAGAGGAGAAAGCTCTGTAATCCTTATGAACATCCCTGTTAAGATAAGAGTCTTTACCTGATTTGCTCTTAAGAAGTTTCTTGAAATCATCTTCCTTTTTCCGGTTATCATCTGAAAGTGATTCATCTGGTATATTACATATGTCCGGATGATTATCAGGATTATCTATAAGTGACAAAACAGGTATCTGATCTTCCTGTTCTGAAAGTAATTCAGGAACTTTTCTCTTCTTTCTTACATATTCTCTCTTTTTATCCTGTTTATCTTCTCCTGTAAAAGCAGGTTCAACGATTCTTTTTAACTCTCTATCACTTTTACCGGCATTTTCTCTGTCTTCATTTTCATCTGAAAAATTAGGTTCAACGATTCTTTTTAACTCCCTATCACTTTTATCGGTATTTTCTCTGTCTTCATTTTTATCTGAAAATTTATCTAAAAAATGAGGTTCAATAACTTTATTTTTAGGTGTCTCACTGAAGTCTCTATCTTTAACAGAAATTTGGTCTTTTTTCATGGCGGGAAAAGATTTTGTACGTTCAAGCAATTTAGATTTTGGTCTCAGCAAACCTTTCCTGCCGTCTTTTTGCTTTCCATCTATTCCCCATGTGGCAACTTCTGATATATCCTGTAAAACTTCTTCATTTTTCTTCTGAAATGTTTCAGGTGCACCTTTAAAAATCTCTTTTCGTGCCAGAAATTTTTCAAGATCTTCTTTAAAAGCATATGTTGTCTGATAACGTTTTTCAGGATTTAAATTGAGAGATTTCATTATAATAAAATCCAGGTCATCAC
The DNA here is from genome assembly GCA_040217695.1 of Vulcanimicrobiota bacterium. Classification (GTDB taxonomy): domain Bacteria; phylum Vulcanimicrobiota; class SpSt-956; order SpSt-956; family JAKJGF01; genus CALARM01. The sequence continues at coordinate 10,767 of JBEHWO010000027.1, forward strand.
TTATATTTTCATTTAATTCGGAAGGTTTTTTTAATTGTTCTTTACCTTCTGTACGTTCTCTTGCATCTAAAGGAAAAGATTCTGTAAGTACAAAATAAAGGGTGGCGCCAAGGGAATAAACATCTGATATTCTTGTTATATCCTGCTTATCATAATGTTCTGGAGAAGAAAAATATGGCGGAACATGATAAGAAATATGCAAAGATTTAATATTCAAACCTGCATATCTTGATAGACCGAAATCAACAAGCCATGGTTCTCCTGACTTATCTATAATTATATGTCCCGGTTTCAAATCTTTAAAAATAAAATCCCGGCTGTGAAGATAGCTTAAAGCATCACATATTTTTATAACCCATGAGACTACTTTTTGAACGGGGAAGAAACCTCTGGATTTTTCACACATAGCATCCAGATTATCTCCGTTTATATATTCCATGAGAAAATAATAGGTACCATCAAAAGTAAGAAAATCAAAAAATTTCGGTAATCCGTGACAGGAAAAATTCAGAAGCATTTCCCCTGTAGAAGAAATTTCATTGATAATCTTCTGGATCTTCGGAGAAGAAGAATAATATGGTAATACCAGCTCTTTAATAACGTAAAGACCGCCTGCGGACACGTCTTCTACAAGATAGACATTTCCCCCCTCTTCTCCGCCGAGTCTTTCTATAACATTATAATTAGATGTTATTTCTTCCGGAAGATTCATTTATTATTACTCCATATGTCAATACAAGAATCACCGGTCACCGCAAAAATTTCTCCTTATCCCTTAATGTTTTTACCAGTTCTTCCAGAAACTCATATTCTCTTCCTTCTATGTGTCTTCTATCCATTTCGAATTTTTCCATCAATGCCTCTGCTATCTTTGATGCAATAGATTTCCTGGAATTACTGTCAAGCTCTTCATGTCTCAAGAGCAGTTCTCTTATAAGAGTATATTCATGTTCCGTTATTTTTTCAAGACAGGACAGATTTATACCGGTAGAACACTCTTCATGTTTTAGCAGAACAGGCGGCGGTATATCGGCATATTCCTTTATAACTATTGTTCCGGCAACAATATCACCGAGTCTCTTTTTATTTTTACACAGGACTATTGAAATGATACCTGCAAAATAGTAAAATGGTACAAAATCAACTATTCTTATTAAATTACGAATGAAAGATGAAGTAACTTCAACGGGAAATCCTCCGTCTCTTATAACCTTTATAGAGGCTATTCTTTTTCCCGGAGTTTTTCCGTTCCACATGAGTTCAAAAAATATATGATAACCGGAAAAACCAAGTATGAAGAGAAGTATAAACAACAGACCTGTTAACCATGAAGCCAGGAAATTGAAATTACTTTTTCCAGGCATCAGAAATTCCATAAGAACTATAAGAACTATTACAGGTATTATTAAAAGTATTTGAATTATTGTATCGATCAATATCGCTATAAAACGGGAGCCGAGATCGGCAGGTTTGAGTTCAAACTCTACCGATTCAGGTGTTAATACAGCAAGTTTATCTTCTTTCAAGTAATTCCGTCTCCTTAATGGCAGGAATAAAATAATGAAAATAGATCAATTTATAGAACAGAAACAAACTTCCTGGACCCGCCTGTCAGAGCTTATTAAACTGGCAGAACAAAGAGGATTGAAAAACAGAAACAATCTTTTAGAATTAGGAAGACTTTACCGGCAGGCCAGTTCCGATCTATCCTACACAAAGTCCTCTTTTAAAGACAGAGAAATAATTAATTACTTGAATCAACTTGTAGCCAGGGCACACAGCCATATTTATCTGCCTGAGCCGTTTACCACAGGGCATATAGTACATTTTTATCGCTCTGTCTTCCCGGATTTATTTCGACAGAGCTTTTCTTATATCCTTTTATCATGTATGATATTTGTTCTGTCTTCCGTCTTTTCCTATATAATCGTAAAAAATGACACAGGTACAGCAAAAATATTTTTACCTGATGAATTTGTCATACCGGTAGAAGAAGGGCTGAAAGAAAAGCAGATAGGAGCAAAATTCCCGCCTTCTATGGGACCTGCCCTGTCGAGTAAAATAATGACAAACAATATATCCGTAGGATTTAAAGCTTTTGCTTTCGGTATAACTGCAGGTCTGGGAACAGTATATGTATTGATATTCAATGGTTTCATGCTCGGAAGCCTTGCTGCACTGTTCAATAATTACCATTATGATATACATTTCTGGTCTCTCATACTGCCTCATGGCATAACGGAACTGGCAGCCATATTTATAAGCGGAGGCGCAGGTTTAATCCTTGCAGACGCCATGATTGCCCCCGGTGATTTAACAAGAATAGATTCAATGAAAATAAACGGACAGAAGGCTATAAAACTGATTTTAGGGGTAATACCTATGTTTATAATAGCAGGTATAATTGAAGGGTTTATTACGCCTCTGGATATATCACCTTATATAAAACTGATTTTTTCCGTCTTTACAGGTATTTTGCTTATTTTATATTTTTCACGGATAAAATGGCATAAAATGCTTCGTTATGTAATTCCCGTAAAAGCTGACTGCTGATAGCTTACTATAATATTTTTCTTTGATGTCTTTACTTTTTTTTATTCCACGTGATAATAGAAGTGAATAACCGCAGAAATTTTTTAACAGATTAAATAAAAAAGTAAAGGAGAATGAACGATGGGTATAGGAATAGGAAATAGTACAGGAAATACGACAATGATAAATAATTATTTCGGTGGCGCATCCATGGGCGGCATGATGCAGCAGAATCCCATGATGCAGTTAATGCAGATGATGCAGGGGATTACAGGTGGGCCCTGTCAGGAAATGGGTGGAATGATGCCCGGTATGATGGGTGGAATGATGCCCGGTATGATGGGTGGAATGATGCCCGGTATGGAAGGCATGGGAGGTATGATGGGTAACTGTCTTGGCAATTTTATGGGTATGCAGCAGAATCCCATGATGCAGATGATGCAGATGATGATGCAGATGATGCAGATGATGACCATGATGATGGGCGGAGGAGCAAATCCGTTTATGGGCGGCATGATGCCGGGTATGATGGGTGGCGGTATGCCCGGTATGATGGGCGGTATGCCCGGTATGGGTGGCGGTATGCCCGGTATGATGGGCGGTATGCCCGGTATGGGTGGCGATATGCCCGGTATGGGCGGAGGATATGGCGGTGGTATGCCCTATGCAGGAGCATATGCAGGTCCGAACGGAGCAGGGGCATATGCAGGAGCAGGCGGAGCAGGGGCAGGAACTGTTCCTACAGGAAATATTCCTTTAGGAGAAAAACCTCCGAATGGCAGAGCAGGTATTGAAGCAATGTTCGGACCTCCGGGACAGAATCAGGTTACAGTTCAGATGCCTGCAGGGCCAGGCGGAAAAATGATAAAGGTAACATGTCATGCCAAGATAGCGGATAAACTTAAAGCAGTATTCGAAGAAATAAAAGCAAAAGGTCTTTCCGGCGAAATAAAATCTTTTGACGGCTGTTACAATAACAGAAATAAAAGAGGAGGCTCCAGCAAGAGTATTCACGCCTGGGGTATCGGAGTAGATATCAATGCAGGTTCTCATCCTATGGGTTCTTCAAAACAGTCTCCGGGACAGAGAGCCATAGCAGAAGTATTTGCAAAGCACGGTTTCAAACAGTTGCCGAATGACCCGATGCATTTCCAGTATGCTACAGGTTATTAATCAGAACAATTAACTGATGAAACAGGATGGGATTTTCTCCCATCCTGTTTTATTATACAGGAGATAAGAAATGAAACCTTACCATATAAGAAGACAGGAAAAATCTATGGAGAAAGAAGAGATTTTCTCCATTATAAAAGAAAAAACTCATGTGACTCTTTCTATGTGTTGTAATGAAGAACCATATCTTGTTACGGTGAACTATGCATTCGACAGAGATTCTTTTTATTTTCACTGTGCAAATGAAGGTAAAAAACTGGATTTTTTAAAGAAAAACAATAAGATTTACGGACAGATTCTCGATGACAGGGGGTATATTACGGGAGAGTGTAATTATAATTATGCCACTGTACAGTTTACGGGAGAAGCAAGTTTTTTAGAAAGTGAAGAAGAAAAATATTATGCTCTTGCTCTGATGATAGATCAGCTTGAAGCTGATCCGGAAAAGGTAAAAAAGGAGATGCTTTCCAGAAATCTTTCAGGAGTCACTATCATAAAAACTCTTACACTCTCCTGTCCACCCATCAAACAAAACTTGCAACGTCTACGGTACGTTCCACTGCAAAACTTTTGCCGAGAACTTTGATCCTTTCCAGTTCATGAAGTGTTTCTGCCGTCAGATAGCTTTCTCCGCACTTAGAACAACTAATGACAGGAACATTCTCAATTACCAGTAAATCCTTTCCTTTTCCATAGGTTTTTGCAATTCTTCTGATGTTTGCACCATTTTGACCGCATATATCACATACCATAACTTTCTCCTTTCTTTATATTTTATACACCGTTATTATGACAACTCTGCCTGTCATACTGATTTTTGTAATTACTTCAACCTTATTACCTTTAATCGTTTCTCCTGCAATACGATATTTCCATTCAGCACTTACTATGTCCTTCTGACGTTCCACTATTTCTCCCGATAGAATAGTATGTTCCACATCATAAATTATCAAATTATCGTCATTCATTTCTTCTTCTGCGTGAAGGGTCATAACATATTGTCTCTTACGAATTTTATCTCTCATTTGTTTTAATATTTTAGCAAACACATTTACTTCCTCGATAGGTGCAGGTATATACTATTGAATTCGGTTAGGTGAGTTCAAGATGGGTTTCATCCATTATTTTTGATTTTATTACTGTCATTAAATTCCCACCCTACATTCATTATAAGATAAATTTTATTATTTACAACAGAAGAAATTTAATATTTTGATATTTTTCTTTATTTTTTACAGTAGATAATACTGACCTGAGCATAAGCATTTAATAAAGGTTTTCCTCCCGTCACGCGTAACGCGTTACGTGTCACAAGAGCATATATGTATTATTTATGCTTACCTCAGTAGATAATAGTGAATAGCTACATTCGCCGGAATAGCAGGTCTTAATATTGTCTTGATTATTTCCTCTGTTATGATACAATAAAATTAGTTCACATTCTCAATACAGCGAGATGATGTTGGATGAAAAAAATAAATTTACATATAGCTTCCAATAATAATCCTTTAAATCATTTTATTCAGGAAATAAAACAATCTCTGAAAGAACATCTCAAACATATAATTTTATTCGGTTCCAGAGCAAGAGGAGATAATAGTTCGGATTTCGACTACGACTGTCTTATCGTCGTAGACAATATTACTCCATATATAAAAGATACTGTCGACGAGATATCAGGAAATACCCTCTATAAATATAATGCTGTTCTTTCAGCTTTTGTAATATCGGAAGAAAAATATCATAACCAGATTTTCAATCCTCTTCTAATTAATATTCAGAGAGAAGGAATTAAACTATGAAACAGGGAGGAGGCTTAGAGAACAATATTATAAAATGGTTATTAGAAGGGGGGGGCGAGTTATGATTGAACAGAAAACAACCAGAGAAGAGCTTATTCATCTTATTAATATATTACCTGAAAATGAAATCATTTCAGTAAAACGATTTATCGAATTCATTATAAGCCAGGCAAAATCTTCATTTCAAAGTGACAGGCAAAAAGAGAGAGATGTTCTGGTAAAAGAGTTAAGGGGGGCATGTTCTCACCTGCCGGGTGGAAGTGAAGAATTTATGAGAGCAAAACATGAAGAAATTGATCTTGAAGAAAAGAAACTGGAGGAAAAATTACTTTGATTTACGTAATAGATTCCTGCTCTCTAATTGCTTTTTTATGGGATGAACCCGGCTCGGATCTTGTAGAAACATTATTAATGTCTTTAAATACGTGTTTTGTTCATACAATAAATCTCTGTGAGGTTTATTACGATCTCCTTCGCAGAACAGAAGCGGTGAAAGCTGAAAAACTATTAAAAATTATAACGGATTTAGTAATTGTAAGGAATGATATGGATTTCTGGAAAGAGGCCGGTAAATATAAAGCCGAATTAAAGCGCATATCCCTGGCTGATTGTTTCTGTATTGCTCTGGCAAAAAGAATCGGTGCCACCGTGGTCACTTCTGATCATCATGAATTTGATAAGGTAAACACCCTGGGTATTGTTTCTGTTTTATTTATACGTTAGCTCAGGGTTGTATTTCACAGATATTCGCTCATAATCTCGCCCTGGATTTAATCTTCAAATATTCATTTATTACCCTTACTGAAAGTTCGGAAGGAATGGCGTCCAGCGTACAGACTCCTTTTTTCTCCATAATGGTAAGGGCTTGTTTCCTCTCCCATAACACATGGTGACCTATGGCCTGTTCATAAACCTCTTTTGACGAAATGCAATCTCTCGTAGCAATGTCTTTTATGACAGGATCGATTATTGTGACACAAAAAGGTATATGATGGGGAAAGAGTAAAGGGAAATATTTTAAAAGTTCTCCCGAACTGTCTTTATCTATAAGATCTGTAAAGAGAAAAACAAGGCTTCTTTTTCTGGATCTGGTTCCGAGAAATTTAAAACAGGCGGCATAATTCGGCTCTACAAAACCTGGCTCAACTTCATAAAGGGTCTCAATGATCATATGAAGGTGTTTTTTGCCTTTTCCGGGAGGAACATAGGATTTTATATCATGTCCGAATACAATAAGTCCCGCATTGTCTCCCCTGAGGTTACATACATAACAGAGCATAAGGGCGGCATTTACCGCATAATCAAATTTTGCCATCTCCCCTGCCATAGCGGTCATAAGCCTTCCTGCATCTATCAAAATCATAATATTCTGGCTTTTTTCCACATCATATTGATTAACTATAAGATGTCCACGTCTGGCAGAGGCTTTCCAGTTAATGGATCTGTATTCATCATCTGTCATATATTCGCGAAGACTCTCAAACTCCATCCCATGTCCAATGAGCCTTACAGGTTTTATGCCGCTTCTCTGAAGATGTCCCTTTATGGCCATTAACTGGTACCGGGATATATTCCGAAGGTCGGGATACACTCTTACTTCCTGTTTTTTTTCTATAGAAATTCTTCTTCCTGTAAGGCCGAGAAAACTGTATGCACGGATATGAATATGGCCGAAACTGTATTTACCTCTCTTTAAAGGAGTCAGAAAATACTCTATTTCACGACTCTCTCCCGGTGACATGGTAACAGTAAAAATTCTTTTTCTGTCAGATTTAAACTGAAAGGGGTAATCATCTTTAAGCTCTAAAGTAAGAGAGAAAAAACCTCTGTTTACCAGGGAAATTTTAACGGAATTTTTAACTCCTATGGAAAAATTATCTTCTGTGATACGGTTTACACTTATAAAATGAGGGGAAATCAAAAAATAATCCACAGTGGCCATGGTAAAAACTATCAGATTATAGACCAGAAAAATCATAAAAGGTTCTACCCATGAGCCGCCTGCAATGAGCGGAATTATACCGGCACATAGAAGAAATATAAATCTCTTAGCAGGGATGAAATTTATTTTCACTTAATAAAACTCCTGTAATTGTAATGCGTGATGCGTAATGCGTTAAAATCGTGACGCGTAACGCGTGACGCGTGACGCGTAATGGGCATTTTCACTTTTCACTTTTCACGACTCACGACTCACCATTCACCATTGACTATCTCGGCACTTCAATACCTTCCAGTATATTCAAAATAATATCATCGGCAGAAATTCCTTCTATTTCCGCTTCGCTCCTCAGGACAAGTCTGTGACGCAGCACAGGACAGGCCAGATATTTCACGTCATCAGGTATGACAAAATCCCTTCCTCTTAAAGCTGCGAGGGCTTTTGAAGCAAGTAATAACATGACTGAAGCCCTGGGGCTTGCTCCCAGGATAAGATTTACCGTTTTCCTGGTACGGCCCGTAATCTTTATTATATAGTCAAAAATGTTTTCTTCTACTTTTACCTTCTGCACCTCTGTTCTGCACTCAAGAATCCTGCTGCTATCCGCCAGTGTTTTAATATTCAGTCTGTCAAATCTGTGGGGATTAAACCCTCTGTGATGATTCTGTAAAATCTGATTTTCTTCTTTTTCCGACGGATATTTAATATTTACCTTCAGGAGAAATCTGTCTAACTGAGCCTCGGGTAAAGGATAGGTTCCTTCATATTCCACGGGATTCTGTGTGGCAAGAACCATAAAAACAGACGGAAGTTCAACGGTCTCCCCTTCTATGGTGACCTGCCTCTCTTCCATGGCTTCAAGGAGTGCTGCCTGAGTCTTTGGAGGAGTTCTGTTTATCTCGTCTGCAAGGAGCAGGTTTGTAAACACAGGTCCCTTCTTCAGATAAAACTCGCTTTTTGCAGGATTGAAGACATGGGTGCCGGAAATATCTCCCGGCATTAAATCGGGAGTAAACTGTATTCTTTTAAAATCACAGTCAATCACTGCGGACAGAGTCTTCATAATAAGTGTTTTCGCCACTCCCGGCACGCCTTCAAGCAAAACATGGCCTTCCGTAAGAAGAGCCACATAGAGAAGTTCTATAACCTCTTCCTGACCGACTATAATTTTAGCTATTTCCTCTGTTAAAGGATTGAATACATCTTTTACGGACATTTAATCAAGATCCTTTCTATAATTATCGTAATTTTAATCGTGACGCGTAACGCGTAACGCGTGACGGGTGGTTTCGTGATGCGTGATGCGTATTTTCACCGGGTACCGGGCGAACACTGTTCACCCCTGCTACTCACTCTTCACCCTTCACCCTTCACCCTTCACTCTTCACTTTTCACTTTTCACTTTTCACGACTCACCGGTCACTGAAAAATCCCTTTCTATATTTTTTCATTTCCTTATACCAGTTAAATAATTCTTTCTCGCTCATGGTGACGCCTTCGGAAGAGGCTGATCTTATGAGTTCTACAAGAGGTTCTGAGAGAAGACCTGTTCGTTCAGAAAACTTTTTTGCAATTTCATTGTAATCTTCATGGTTCTTAATGGCCAGTTTTTTCACAATATCCCTTTTGAAAGACGAATAGAGTTCACAGGCAATTTCTCTTCTTCCTTCTGCTCTCCTGAAAAGATTTGCCATGGATATGACAAAATCCGACTGATGGGGCCCTGAAGGTTTTACAGATAAAGGAACAGGCAGGCCAAATCTCAGGCTTCTGGCAAATAAAAAAATAAAAATAGCAAGAAAAAGCTGAAGAATTATAACCTTCATATAAACAGGCATCCAGGTCCGGAGTGTTTCTTTTCTGTCATAAGTAACAGTACCATAGCCATGATGATATTCGTCAAAAAATATATTACTGCCTTTACCCGAGTAATTGTTCAATATACTCACCAGTAATACGGAATTATCCAGATTTCCTATGGATTTATTTGAAATTAACGTATTATCAGTTATAAATACTGTATGCCCGCTGCCTGCCGGGAAAGTTACCATCAATGCACCTGTGAGATCACCGAAATACTCTATCATGCCATCTGTAAACCCATCAATCCTGGAAAGGGATGTAAACTTCACATCAGTTACTCCCGACACAGGGCCGGTAGAATGTAAAGGCTGAAATACGCCGGAAGAACTGCTTTCTTTCACTTTCATATTCCATTTTTTATATAGACTGTTATCATATTCGGAGAAAAACAAAAGGGTATTACCCTGCGAAATCCATTGTTTCAGAGAAAAAATCTCCTTCTCAGTAAGGTTGTCATCAGGTTCTACAATAATTAACAATCCCGGCGGAATACTGTCGAAATCTGCCTCATAACGTGATACGTTAAACTGTTCCGATAAAAGCATAAATGCTCCTTTTGTACCTTCCGGCCCCGTGCTGTATGAAGAAAAATCAATCCTTTTCTTCGGAAAAAGAGACAGGATAACTATAAGAAAAACCAGGAACAGGATAAATAATATAACAGGTATAATATAGTACCATTTAATTTTCATAATAGTCAAATCTTTCTCAAACAGTCTTTAAAAAGTTCAAAGGCTTCTATGTATTCTTCCCCGGAACAGTCTTCAAGACCGTACCATTTTCTATCGTAAATATCGCAAAAATGTTCAAAAGTTTCATAGACTCTGTTTATATGTTCATCTTTTATAAGCTTCATATATTCCCTGTTGGTTTTTGTACAGTCAAAAAGAATAATATCTTTTCTGTCAAGACTTAATAAAAGGGAATAAAGGAGGCCCTGAAGGGCGAGTCTGTAATTACCATTTGCTGAAAACTCAAGGGCTTTTTTCTCCCATAACAGAGCATCTGTTTTTTTTGCATAAAACCGATCTCCGTTAACTTCACGGACAGTGCCGGCAAATCGCCTTTTCAGAGATATAATCAAAAATCCCGTTATCAATGAAACCGTTACAGATACAAAAGCAAGTATTATATAAAGTATAGTTCTGTATCTGCCGTTACCGTCGTCTAAATTCATAATCTTTAAAAGCTCTTTTATAAAAGATATGGACAGGAGCCATTTCACAACCCTGTCTTTCAGAGCATACATATCAAAATATTGAAACTGTTTCTGTAACAGTATGGATCGTATCCTGTTTTTTATATCACCTTTATTTACGGCATGTTCTTCCGATGGTAAGTCCAGCAAAGCATAAAGTCTGGCTCTGACCCTCCTCAGCAAAAGCAATTTTTCTTCTTTCTTCTTTGTCGATTTAAACAGATTTATTTCACGGATTATCCAGCAATCTGTGACATCTGTTTTTTTCATAATACGGGGCGGAAAAAGTTCGTCTGAATTTATTTCTTTTCCGTCTGCTATGTCTTTCTCTGCAGCAGAAATATTTTCTATGGCTTTACCTATGTCTTCATAATAATCTTCCCTTTCTCCGGCCTGTGTCTGAGAGAAAATAAATATAACAAATAATAGAATAATGCTAATGTTTAAATGTCTCATGAGCCATAAGTTCAAGGTCATAACCTTCTTTTCTGAAACGAATATTATAATAAACAAGGGTATTACATATGAAAAGCATGGGAACCAGTATTATAGATAATATCTGTGGCACCAGCTGTATTAAAAACTGTATTACAGCATTACTGTGAGTCATATAAACAGACAGAAAAGCAAAAGGCACGGAAAAAGCTCCCTGTATAACCTGAACAAGCAACCCTGAAAGAAAAGTTACTGCTATGGCTTTCACAGGATCCTTTGTTACAATTATTACAGATCTTTTAAAAGATTGAAAAAAGGCATGATCTTCCAGAATTCAGCAGGTGCTATAAAATTATACAAAAATAAAATAACTGTAAAAAAACTCAACCAGATAAAGCAAAAAAATATAGATATTACGATAAATAAACCCCTGAGAGTATTATCTTTTACCGAGAGAAAAGCAAAAAACAAAAGACCGGCCGGTAGAAAAAGTAAAAATAAAATAAATCCGTACAGAAACATGGTAAGAATAAATTTAACTAATTTTTTAGTTCTTACAAGTTCTGTCAATGTTCCGTATATGGAAGTATGTCGATTGAAAATAATGTCAGAGATTATACTTATACTCAGGGCCTGAGAGGTATGAAACATAATAAACCACAGAGGCACAACAATAAGGCATGTGATAGCTATAAAAATCCAGAGTAATTCACTGTCATAGCCGAAATACAAAAAAGCAAGATAAAGAGTTGTAAACAACATATAGGGAATATAACCGATAAGATTAACGGTACATAAAATTTTAAAATTATTTCTATAAATAGAAATAGAGCGATCCAGTATTTCGGCAACAGTTAAAGGAAGGGACATAAAACTATCCTATCAGAATTCATGTGAAAATTTCTACTCGATTAAAGAAGAAATAATCCTGGTAATTATATCTATTTCTTTAGTACCTACAGAGCTTATATCCTCAGAATGTTCTTTCGAAGCAGAAGCTATACCATGCATAGCTGATGCAAGGATAGTTTTAACTTTTATCTTTGTGTCCCTGTCCAGTAAGGCAAGACGGTAATTAACCAGTTCGCATACATCGTCAACATAAGAAAAAGCATCTTTTTCAAATTTACATGTAACATGTTTAAAAAATCCTTCCGGTCCTTCTATATCAGATAAATGGAGGGCTTCTCTTAACATGTTTTCATATTCATCCATCGCAATGGATTCCTGAAGAGAAACTCTCCTGTCAGCAGCTCCGACCAGAAGCAATGGCAGGGTTAAAACCTGAAGAACATGTTCTTCTTCCAGTTGAAAATCGGATATTTTTTTAAGATATTCATCTCTTCTCATTATCTTTATCTCCTATTCAGAGCCTCTAAAGCTTCTTCTTTGCTCTTTTTGGCTTCAATATAATCCGGGTCAATTTCAAGAGCTCTGTCATAACATTTAACAGCATCTTCATATTTTCCCATTATGTACAGGTTGTAGCCTTTCATATACCATGCATAGGTAAAGGCAGGATCAATCTCCAGGGCACTGTCAAAATATTGAAGAGCCTTTTTATATTTGCCTGTTTTATGACATGCATAACCTTTACCATTCAATGCACTGGTAAAAGAAGGGCTTATATCCAGTATTCTATTGAAACATTTAATAGCTTCTTTATATCTTCCCAGGTTATTCAATGACCATCCTTTATTGCTAAGAAGTTCCACATCATCAGGCTTCAGTTTTAAAGCTTCATTGTAAGCATAAATGGCATCTTCATATCTTCCCAGTTTATCTAGAGCCCATCCTTTATTGAACCACACTTCCAGATCTTTGCTGTTAATCTTCAGAACCCTGTCAAGAGAGTCGATCATTTCTTCATATCTTCCCAGCATAGTGAGAGTCCAGCCCCTGTTAAACCAGCTTTCAGTATCTTCAGGTTTGATTTCTAAAATTTTATCGTAACATGTAACTATTTCTTCATATTTTCCGAGTTTTTCAAGGGTCAATATCTTATTATGCAGTGCCTCCATATCCGATGGTTCCACTTCAAGGGCTTTATCAAAGCATCTCAGGGCATCGTCATATTCCAGGAGATAATACAGAGCAAGTCCTTTGTTATTCCAGGGGTTGGTATATTTATGTTTCGGATCGAGAGCTTTTCTGTAAGATTTAAAGGCTTCTCTTCTTTCTCCCGTGCCGGACATTTCCACTCTTTTTACATACCATTCATAGGTGTTATCAGGATCAAGTTTTAAAGCCTTATGATAACATCTTATAGCTTCTTCGTATCTACCAAGGGATTTAAGGGCATTTCCCTTCAATTTCAGTGTTTTGATATCTTTCGGGTCAATTTTAAGAATTTTACTGTAACATATGACAGCCGATTTATATTTACCTCTTGCCTTCATGGCATTTCCTTTCATCTTCAATGCCTGTATATCAAGAGGATCAAGTTCCAGTGCTTTATTATAACATTTTACGGCTTCTATGTATTTCCCTCTGGCTTTCAGAGATTTACCTTTTTCCTTCCATGTCTTTTTGTCTTTCGGATCAATCTTTAAAGCCTCTGTGTAACATTTTATGGCTTCTTTATACCTGCCCTGATGTTTCAGGACTTTAGCTTTACTTTTCCATGTTTTCCCGTCTTTCGGATCAATCTTTAAAGCCTTTGTGTAACAGTTAATAGCTTCTTTATATTTGCCCTGCCCCTCAAGGACTCTGGCTTTTGTCTTAAAGACTCTGGCTTCTTTGAGGCTTTTTTTCATGGAACGACTCCTTTTGCAATCGTAACGCGTGACGCGTGACGCGTGACGCGAGGAAGATTATGAAATATATAAAAAGCTATTCTGAAATTCTCTGAAAAATCCTGCCAGAGGTCAAACTTTATATCAATTAATTTACTTTTCCCATGTTTTAATTTATAATTATAGATTAGAGTGAAAAGTGAAAAGTGAAAAGTGAAAAGAATAGAACATTACTCACTATTCACTCATTAATTATAAACTGTTATGAAACTAACCATAAATACAAAATTTTATTATAAAGGAGTGAAAAATTATGAAAATTATAATGAATTTTCTAATAACAGTAATAATATTTACTGTCCTTTCGGCTCATATCAGAGGAGCACAGTATATCAATCTTGCCGTAGTAAATTTTTACAGCGACCGGAGCACAGGCCAGGGATTTTCCGAAACACTCACCGAAAAACTTGCGACACTGCAACATATAAATGTAATACAGAGAGAAGCTCTGAGACCCGTGATGGAAGAAATGGGCATTTCACCGGGACAGAAACTTGATCTGTCCAGAGGTCAGTCACTGGGAAAAACTATCGGTGCCGACTATCTTCTTTCAGGGACATTGAAAGAAAAAGAAAATAAAATAACCGTTATATATCAGCTTTTTGATGTCAATAAAGGCACAGTAGTAGCAGAAGAAGCAGTAAGCGGCAAGAAGGAAAAACTCTTTGACCTTCAGGGGGACATATCGATAAAAGTTGCAAAATATTTTAACAGTCCCGTCACTTCAGACACAAAAGAAAAGCTTTATTTTATGCCCACAAAAAGCATGGAAAGTTTTGACAGATTCTCAAGAGGGCTCCAGTTATACGAAGGAAACCGTATAGACGAAGCTTACAGTTTCTTTTTAAACTCCGTTAAACACGATACTGCTTTTCTTGATGCCCACAGGTATTTTGAATATACTGCAAGAAAAACGGGAAAACTCGATGATTTTATAAAAACCTATGAAAAAATGCTTGCTTCCGATCCTGAGAATGCAGTTTTACTCAATTATCTGGGTAATGCCTATCTGGATAAAGGCAATTTTACTGAAGCGGAAAATCTCTACAAAAAATCTATAGGAATAGAACCGGCCTTCGGGAATCCTCACAACAATCTTGCCACCATCTATGTAATGGGGCAGAAATACAAAGAAGGGCTTGAGGAATTTCAGAAAGCTCTCAAATATTCTGACAGAAAGGCTCCCGTATTTTACAATACAGGTCTCTGTTATATAAACATGGGAGATAAAGATAAAGCAAAGGAATATTTCATGAAAGCCCTTGAAATAGACAGAAAAAATCCTGATTTCATTGCGGCAAGATATTATATCTACGGCGTAAAAGTCCTCGTTACTTCAAGAGAAAAACATGTTCCCGGCGAGGTTTTCGGAGAAATTCTTCTTAACTCTGAGCCGGTATTTGAAATTCAGACATCGGTAGGAGGATTTTCTCCTTCCACAAGGGCAGCTATAATAGCAGGAAGACTGGAAAATATGATCTCAGGAGGGTTAAAACCTGTTGAAATTGAAATCGGAAAAATGAAAAATGAAACAGTCCTTCAAACTGCAGGAGGGCAACTTATCATGACTTTCACTAAAAAAATGGCGGAAAGAGAAGGGTCAACACCGGAAAAACTGGCAAAGGCCAAAATGGAAACACTTAAAAAAATACTCACTTCCGCCACATCTGTGTCCTATTCCGAAGGAGGATTTGTTCTTCAGGGACAGAGTGAAAAAATAAAAGACATGAAAGGCATTTCAACAGAAGCTACATATCTTCACAGAGGTGATGCATTCTACAGTGAAGGTAAGATAGATAAAGCAGCGGAAGAATATAAAAAAGCCCTGGAAGTCAATTCCTCATTCTCACCTGCTTATTTCTGTATGGGAATCATTTATTTCGAACAGAAAGATTATAAAAATGCCATAAGTAATTTCAGTAATGCCCTAAAATACAATGATAAACACATTGATGCCTGTATATGGCTCGGAAAAAGTTATAAAGAATCAGGGGATGTGAAACAAGCAAAGGAATTTTTCACGAAGGCTCTGAAGTTAGATCCAGGTAATAAAGAGGTCAAGGGGTATATGGAAAAAATTTGAAATCGTGACGCGTGACGGGTTTATGAACCCACGCATCACGCATCACGCATTACGCATTACGCATTACGATTTAGAGGTGTCTTATATGAAAATATTCAGCTATATTATCTTTCTGCTTCTGGCTGTGTCTATAGTGAAAGCATCGGAAACAGATCTTTTAAAATCCGTAGAAAACAAAAACTCCGATCTGTTTATAGAGATGAAAACGGACAGGCATCAGAATACAGGAGTAGAAGGAAAAGATATTATCTATTATATTGCGACGAATAAAGACTGTTATCTTACAGTTATAAGGGTAAACACATCAGGCAAATGGGATATAATATTCCCCAATAAATCCCATCAGGGTTTTCAGTCTCTGGAAGGGTCAAAATATGAAATTCCCGGGTTTAATATGGAAAAAATTACCCTTAAAGGCCCGGCAGGTACGGAAACGATTAAAGCCATAGCGACTGTAAACGAAGATTTATTTAACAGAATTATAGAAATTTCCCCGTCAGAAAATTTTACACATATAAAATCACCTGAAGATTTTGTCAAAAAGCTTTCAGGGGAACTGAATAAACTCAAAAAACATGAATGGGCAACTGCAGAAATGGAAATCACCGTAGAGGGGAAAGCTCCGACAACTCCCTCCGTAACGGGAACACCATACGTAAATCCGGAACTGCAGAATATTGTAAAACATGACTACAGCACTGAATATTACACACAGGGTGCTTCTTTCTATGAAGAAGGTAAATATGACGATGCCATAAAATCCTTTAAAAAAGCAATAAAAGAATGTCCCAATCTCGCCTACGGATATTATTCCATAGGATTATCTTACCAGGCGAAAGGAGCCTTTAAAGAAGCAATTGACTGGTATAAAAAATGTATAAATCACGGGATAAAAGAAAAGGATTCCTTTCTGAGGGTAGGAGAAATCTATGATCAACTGAAAGATAAAAAAGAAGCTTATCTAAGATATAAAAAAGTGCTCAGACTGACGGAAGGTTTCCAGGAGATCAACAGAATAAATCCTTCCGATATGGGTAAAGAGAAAATCTATAATCTGGAAACCCTCTGCAATAAAGATAGAGATGATAAAAAATCCAGAATGGAACTGGCGGTAATCTACGAAAAACTCGGTAATTACAGAGCAGGATGTTATCATTTAAAATATCTCTTAAAACAGGCCCTGCCTCTTTACACGCCTTATTCTATGGAAAAAGATAAACCTGCCATAGAAAAACCTGTTATAGAAGAACCTCCCGTAACGGTTGATTATTACAATTATTATGAACCTTATGTAGAACCTTACAGACCGCCGCCGCCACCGCCGGTAAAGGAATCTCCTCCGAAATTCATTTATGTGGAAGATTGATCACTGATTAATCGGATTACACTGATGACACAGAGAGCGCCGGGAGTAAAGCCAGGGTTAAGATTAATTAACCAGGATTTATATATGGTAATTTACTTTTTATACTGACAAATGTAATTACACGTGTTATAATTATAATCAGAAAGGGGAAGAATGGGTGAAGAAAAAAAAGGGAATAAGTTCAAGGGAAATGATAAGGATGATAGAAAAAGATGGGTGGTACCGGGTAGCAACAGAAGGAGATCATTATCAGTTTAAACATTCCAGTAAAAAAGGAAGAGTGACTGTTAAACACCCGGTAAAAGACTTAAGTCCAAGAGATGTAAATAGCATCCTTAATCAAGCAGGGTTAAAATAAACAGGAGAAGGAGGCGTCCCTTATGTATTTCCCCTCTAAAATATAAGAAAGGAGAATAGATTATGTCAAAATCGAATATTAAAAAGGACAAATATGTCTATCCGGCAGTTTTTTATTACGAAGAAGGAAAAATTGATATTCTATTTCCAGATCTTCCCGGCTGTGTTTCACAGGGGAGTAATGACGAAGAAGCTTTGAAAATGGCAAAAGAAGCATTAAGTTTACATATGTGGGGAATAGAACAGGATAATGATCCTGTTCCTGAACCTACTGCACTTGAACAGGTAAAACCCGTTGATAATGATTGTATAAGTAGAACCGTTTTAATTGAAGTATATATGATAAATATTCGTGAATCACAGGATAATAAATCAATGAATAAAACTGTCACACTTCCACGATGGTTAAATAAAATAGCAGAAGAGCAGGGAATTAATTTCTCTCAAATTCTTCAGGAAGCTTTAAAAGAAAAAATAAAAGTTTAATTGCTATCCAAAATCGAAATTGTCAGAAGAATCTATATCCAGACAGTAGATATATTCTTCACTCTTAACATAGAATTTTCTATCTGTTATATTCAGCAGTGATGATGAATTCAGTTTAAATTTCCAGATTTCTCTTCCTGTTTCTCCATCCAGACAATATATATAATCTTCAGTGGAAATATACAATTTTCCATCTACTACAGGCATATAATAATCACATAAATTACTGATTAATTTCCAGACTTCTCTCCCTGTTTCTTTATCCAGGCAATATACCCCGGATTTATTGATAGCGTAAATTCTTTTATTTGACATACCGACGCCATTGTCTGAATATGTCTTAATTTTCCAGATTTCTTTTCCTGACTCTAAATCTAACGAATGTAAATAACCGCTGCCGGTAAAATAAATTGCCTCTACATAATTTTCACCTAAAGCTTTATTTTACGCCATTAAAAATGAAAATTTCTATACCTTTAAATTAATAATCAAAAAAGAAGAGATATGCAGCTATTACCTGCTTCATAAATAAAGACCCGTCATAACCTTCAAATTCCATATAGATGGATCCGTTTTTTCTCACATAACCATTGCTCTCTATTTCATAAAGAATTGATCCGTTACTGCGCAGGTATTTTCCGTCTATTTCTCCTATAATACTCCCGTTCATGCGAATATACTTTTCATCTATTTCTCCTGCAATGGAACCGGACTGACGAACATATTTCCCGTCAAATTCACCTGCTATGCCGCCATTTATCCTTATATAAGGATTGGCCCATGAAGCCACAATGGAACCGTTTTGCCTGATATAATCGTCTGCAAGTGCATAACCGGCGAGAAAGAGTAATAAAAAACCTGTAAGAGAAAGATGAAATACATTTTTTTTATTTATTAAACACATCATAAAAAGCCTCCCTTTATAAATTTTTCATATACAGTCAGTTTCATAACTATCCATAGATAATGACCCCGTAATGCGTTATGCGCGATTAAACCCGTCACGCCTTACGCGTTACGCGTCACGACAACTTAAATTCTGGCAGATTATGAAATACAATATAAAAGATAATTATGCTATAATATAAACTATATATTAAAAATGCTAAAAGGTCAATTATTTCAGAGTGATAAGTAAGAGTAAATCCACTCGCTGCTCAACACTCGCCATCTACAAAAAAACGGAGGGTTCTATATGTTCAAAACATGTTTTATTTTCTTTTTTATAATAATATTATTATCTGCTTTCGCTATGGCAGAAGACGAAAAATCTTCTGAAATAACCGTTCTGGATCTCGGGAATATAAAAGGAACTGTCACTGAAGTGACGGATAATAAAGTAAAAATCGATACAGGGACAAAACATGGCCTTGACAGCGATAAAGATAAAGAAAAATTCTTTACGGTAGAAAGACAGAATATTCCTGTGGCAAGGCTTAAAGCGGAAGAAATAGGAGAAAATATTTCGACTGCCGAAATTCAGGAAATACTTAAAGGAATAACCATTAAACCGGGGGACAGAATTACCAGTGAAATAAACATCCTGGATCAGGGAGATTTACTGTTTATGGACAACCCTTTCTGTGAGTTCATAAGTAAAACACCTGTCGCAGGGGGAGATAAACTCATATGGACCATGGAAAAATTATCTTCCGATTTAATAGGAGAAAGCCATATGCTCACATGTTACGGCCATAATGAAGATATGGCAAAAGTATTGAGTGTAACGTCATCCATATTCGGTGGTTTTCTGGGCAATATTGCGGGAGATGTGGCAGGTTCCGTGTGGGGCTCGAAAGACGAAAGTTTTGTCTATTTATTCAATGAAAAGGGAGAAAAAAAATGGGGCTCCGTAATAGACATGTGTATCTTTAAATTCTCGGAAGAAGAAGGTCTGTCATATTTAGCTGAAAATGTAAAAATAAAACCTGAATATAAAATATACAGTGACAGAATATATTTCAATACCTTCAATGTAAGAAAAGGACTGTTGAAAGAGGGAATCATGATAACAAGCGGCGTAGTGTTCGGACTCAATCTGGAAACAGGTAAAGAACTGTGGAGATTAAAAGATTCAGTATTTGGTTTTGATCCGGTTCTTTATGGCCTTATTTATGACAATTTCATAGATAAAATCTGTTATCTCTATTCTTCGAAATCAAGCCTTTACGCCATGAATCTTACAAACGGTGAATTCATATGGGAATTTCCCATGCATAACGAAGGTGTTGCAGAAGGAGTATTCGATGAAAAAGACGGCTTTATCTATGCATCGGATAAAGACTCTTATTTCTACAAAGTAGATGCAAAAACAGGTATATGTCAGTGGGAAATTAAAACAGACTGCCCTGTTGCAGAAATATATCACAGGTCTGAAGAAAATATTCTTTATTTGTTCGACAGTAAATCTTCAGTCTATGGAATTGATAAAGCAAAAGGAATTTTGTTATGGAAATATACATCGGAAAATCCTTTTACGTCAAAGAATTTCATGGCAGGAAATGTTATTTACACATTCAACAGTGCTTCTATAACTGCTATATCGAAAAATAAGGGTGAAAAAATATGGAAGCTCGACATGAAGAATCCTTCACCTGTTGATAAAAATATAACTGATACCCTTTATGCAGTGTCAGAAGATCTTCTCCAGGCAATTGACATAACAGGAGGAAAAATCAAATGGAATTACAGGGCATCGGGACAGATAAAAAAGATTTTACCTGTGAAAGATATTTTTTATATACTCTCTGAAAACAGTGTAAGTGCCGTAGATATGTCAGGGAAAGAACTGTGGAAAAAAGAAGGCTTTTCGGAACCTGTCTATCTTGAAAAACAAAAATCAGACCTGGATCCTTACAGTATAAAACTCAGTAAGACTTCACCTGAAGATGAACTTATATTCATTGCAGGCTCCCATGGTTTCCTTGCCATAAACCCTTCCACTCATGAAATTGTTTCAGAGAAAAATCTGGGAGAATCTATTGTAAAAGTAACAGGTGACTCGAAAAATCTATATATGAATTCATTAAATCATATATGGGCCGTAGATATGAAAAAAGGTACCCTTATCTGGGACAGAGTCTTCAATGATACAATAACATTCATGGCTTCACCGGGAGACGGTGAGATCTATCTTGACAGAGGCATATTCGACAGAAAAAATACTATAAGTTCACAGTCGAAAAAACTACTCGGACTGATGGCACGAGAAGAATTTTTTATTTTGAACAGAGAAACGGGAGAGATTGTGTCACAGGGAAAAGAAACAATTTATCCCTATCTTGAAGTTCAGGCAATGAATAAAGCAGGAGAAAAGATAGAGGGAGTATATTTTTATTATAATAAGGGTTATTTATATACATTGAGAGGCAGGAAATAATACCATTTGGAAGGCATTTGATGACTTTTCGGATAG
>JBEHWO010000028.1:0-31059 GCA_040217695.1 Vulcanimicrobiota bacterium
CTGTCTTTCCTTATAGCCAGAGATGAAATAGAAGGTCAGAAGAGGGCAAAACTGTTACAGGATACGATAAATAAGAATCCTGATATAGCTATGAGAAAATTCATTGGTTTCTGGTTCAAGGGTTATTCAAATTATAAGAAATGGAATATAAAAATAGATATTAATGAAGGAGGGATAGCTATGATTGATACTGTATTTGAACAGGTTATGGAGAAAGGCAAGGCTGAGGGTATGGAAAAGGGTAAGGCTGAGGGTGAACTGAATAAAAGTAAAAATATTGCCAGAAACCTTTTAAAGAAGGGCTATGAGATAGAAGAAATATCTGAAGTAACAGAACTTCCAGTGGAAGAGATACAGAAGTTAATTGATGAAAATTAAGGGTAATTCCCACTCACTATTCACTATTCACTACTTATAGATTTATATAAAATTATCTATAATGTCCACCATAACTGAATCTACCTGTCATAAAAAACACAATCAAACAATAGTCTATTATTAATATTTATGGTAAAATGTAATTTCAAATGGCCAATACTCGCGTCACGCTTTACGCGTCACGCGTCACGTTTTAAGAAGGAGGATCTATCATGAAAAAAATATCATCTATATTTCTGTTTCTGTTTCTTTTATCAGGATTTGCCCTGGCAGCAGAAGTTCCTGATATGTTTCCCTTTCCTTCAGAATCTTACAGACTTCCGAACGGCATGGAAGTAGTTTTAATCAAATACGGTTCAGACGGCACAGTAATTGACATGTTAGTCGTTGATACAGGGAGCAGGTATGAGAAAAAACCTGATGAAATAGAATATACTCACCTCATGGAACACCTCATGTTCCGGGGATCGAAAAATTATACAGTTGCCGATGTAAATAAAATATATACAAAATACGGTGTTTACGACCAGGGTTTTACGGCGAGTGATTTTACCTGTTATTACAGAATATTTCCGAAAGATGCCATGGAAGATCTTACAAAGATTATGGCAGACAGACTGGAAAACCTTTCTTTTACGGAAGATGAATATAAAGCTGAAACAGGAGCTGTACTGGGTGAATATCAGGGACATTATCAGACACCGTGGAGCAGACTCCATCAGAAACTCTATCAGATAGCCTTTACCGTTCATCCCTACAGAGATGTGCCGGAACATCTGGAAGTCCTGAAGAAAATGCCGGAAAATCTGGAAGCTGTGATGAATTTTTACCGTAATTACTATAAACCGAATAATTGCCGCCTTGTCATAACAGGTGATTTTGACACGGCCCATGTAAAAGAAATTATAGAAAAACATTACGGCCCCCTGAAGGCAAGTAATGTTAGACCTGACATAGAGCAGGAACCTCTTCAGACCGGGGAAATCAGAGGTGAGGTAAAATATGATGGGAAAACGTCTCCCTATTTGCTCATAGCCTATAAAATCCCGGGATATGACGTAAACAACAGAGAAATTCCCTCTATAGATCTCATAAAAGAACTTTATTTTACAGATAGTTCTCCTCTTTATAAACGGCTGGTATATGATGAAAAACTTGTTTATTATGTCTCTTTCCCGGGATATTATTTCTGTAAAGATCCGTCACTCTTTACTACAACTATGAAATTAAAGAAAGCAGAGGATATGGAGAAAGTCAAAGAAATCTTCTTTGAAGAAACAGATAAAATCCGAAAAAATCTCTGTTCCGATGAAGAACTTGATAGAATAAGAGAAAAAAATCGTTATGATATACTTACAGGCATGGATTCTCTGGAAAAA
Organism: Vulcanimicrobiota bacterium; assembly: GCA_040217695.1. Classification (GTDB taxonomy): domain Bacteria; phylum Vulcanimicrobiota; class SpSt-956; order SpSt-956; family JAKJGF01; genus CALARM01. The sequence continues at coordinate 1,758 of JBEHWO010000028.1, forward strand.
ACAGGATTTACTTTTACAAATTATTATTTCCTGTCCGGAGATCCTGACGGGGTAAATAAATATTTCAAACATTATTTCTCCGTAACTCCTGAAGACATAAAAAATACGGCGGGAAAATATTTTATTGAAAAGAATCGCACTGTTGTAACACTTTACGGAAAGGAAGAACAGAAAAATGAAGAATAAATCCAGTTTGTTTGCTATAATTTTATCTCTTATATTGATGAATATAACCTGCTGTTATGCCGCAGATTTCCATAAAGAACCTCCTTATACTCTTATGACAATTGAACATTCGGATATTGTCTATATAGTAATTTCTTTCAATACAGGCACTGTAAGAGATTCTAAAGGGAAAGAAGGGCTTAATTTTGTAACAGCAACATTGATAGAAGATAATATAAGAAAACTCCTCAACGAAAAAGCTCTCACATCGGGAGCGGAATTTTACGGACAGGCAGATAAAGAAATTACAACATTCTTCTTTAAAGTCCACAGGGATAAATTCGACGAAACATATCCGCTCTTTATCGGTGAAATCATATCGCCTGACATCAACAAAGATTCCTTTGAAAGAGCAATAGAACAGGCACAGAATGCCAGGGAATACCTTATAAATGACTGTGAAGAAATGTCTCTTCAGGGTCTGGAAATGTTCTTATACCGGGGTCATCCCTATGGAACTACTGACTCCGGCACACTTTCGTCTCTTAAAAATATTTCTATAGATGATATAAAAGATTTTCATACTAAATTTTACAGAAAAGAAAATTTCAGAGCCGGCATAGGTTCCAAAAATTGTAAAGAAATCCTTGATAGACTGGCAGAAGATCTGGCACAGTTGCCTGACGGGAAACGTGAAGATTTAATTATAAAAAATCCGGAACCCTTTAACAAAAGAGTATTAATCATAAAAAAAGATTCAGGTACCACTGCAATGGCCATGGGATTTCCCATAGATTTTACCAGAAGTGATGACGATTATTATCCGTTACTGGTGGCAAATTCCCGTTTCGGTTTCCACCGTTATATGCAGGGCTTTCTCTTTATACAGTTACGTTCAATAAGGGGATTTAACTACGGAAATTATTCCTATATCGAAAAATTCATAGAAGGATCTCAGGATAAAATGCCTCGGACCAGAATAGCGAGACAGAGCCAGTATTTTTATGTATGGATAAGAAATCTCTCAGATGAAAACGCCACTTTTGCAGCGAAATTTACAGTAATGAATCTTGATAAAATGATAAAAGAAGGTCTTGATAAAGAAACATTTGAATTGAACAGGAATTTTATTAAGAACAATTCAAAATTATGGGCTTTTGATCCTTTCCAGAAAATTGGATTCGAAATGGATTCGGATTTCTATAAAACACCTTATTACATTGATTATATAGAGAAAAAGATGGATGCCATGAAAAATGAAGATATAACTGCTGCTTTACAGAAACACATGGATGTTAAAAATATGAAATTTGTATTTGTAACGTCTGATCCTGAAAAGATGAAAAAACGCCTTCTCGGAGAAATTTTATCGAACCCTGTTTATGAAACAAATCTTTCTGAAGAGGACAAACGTGTTGATGAAGCAGTGTTACAATATGATCTCAAATTAAAGGCGGAAGAGATAGAGATTATAAATGCGGAAGAGTTGTTTAAATAAGTGAGCGGTGAGCAGTGAATGGTTATTCACTGCTCACCGAAAAATCATAATTTTGTAATAAAAGGTAATTTAAAAACTGTCTGGAGTTTAGAAATCATCTTATCTTCTTTTGTGCTCACATCTCCGTCTGCATAGGCTACGGTAAAGAGATCATTATATAAATCCGTGAGAAATTCCTTATCCAGTTCATATTTTTCTATATCTTCTTTTATGGCGTTAAGAGAAACATCTTCTATGGAACGGCAGTATTTCCTTACAGTTTTGCCGGACAGACAGTATCTGGCAAAAATATAATTATTGATTTTTTCCAGTTCCTCAAAATTTTCTCCGTCACTCCTTGCAAGCATAAGACATGATCTGACTATTACTCTTATTTTTGCAAGTAATTTACCTTTCTCTTCTTTAAATTTTTCAAGCCTTCCAAGTTCCTTATCTATAGATTCCATTACTTCAAGTTTGATCTGAACTTCATTATCGTTCACAGACAAAACCTCTTTTCTTAAAATTTATATGAAAATCGTGATGCGTGACGGGTGGATTCGTAATGCGTGATGCGTGATGCGTAATGCGTGTTTTCACCGGTACCGGGCGAACACAGCGGTTCGTCCCTACTACTCACTTTTCACTTTTCACTTTTCACGGCTCACTCTTCACTTTTCACTTTTCACTTTTCACTTTTCACGGCTCACTCTTCACTTTTCACTTTTCACTTTTCACGGCTCACTCTTCACTTTTCACTTTTCACGGCTCACTCTTCACTTTTCACGGCTCACTTTTCACTTTTCACGGCTCACTTTTCACTTTTCACGGCTCACTTTTCACTTTTCACTTTTCACTTTTCACGGCTCACTTTTCACTTTTCACTTTTCACTTTTCACTTTTCACTTCATACAGCACTTCTTATACTTTTTCCCGCTACCGCAGGGGCACGGGTCATTACGGCCTGTCTTTTCTTCAGGATTTTTTTCAACCAACCCGTCATGGGCTATGGCTATAATCATATCATTATAAAAAGTCCTGTAATTTTTTTCGAATTCATCTTTATGTCCCTGAATATCATCTGTATATTTTGCAGTGGCCATATATTTTTTGCCTTTTTCAAGAAGGGAGAGCGCTTTTTCGTAGTTCTGTCTGTATGTGGCATATATATAAGCCAGTATATAATAAGATTCTACATATTCATGGTCTATTTCCATGGCCTGCCTGAGGTAATATTCCGCATCGTCAAATTGTTCTTTGTCTACATAAATATTTCCTAAAGATATATAATTATAGATGTCAGAAGGATCTGCTTCTATTTCTTCCAAAAATATATCTTCAAGCTCTTCCAGATCCAGATCATCGTGTTCATGGTTATGTTCTACAAATTTTATGGGACTCTTCTCCATAACTCTTTTCATTTCTTCGTCATTCTCACAACTGTTTATACCGAAAACCGTTAACATAATACTCATTTTGCCTTCCCCGGTAACTTCAAAAGATGATACCTGTTTGCAATTAAGGCATGTAATTTCATCTTCTATATGAGGCACAGGCTCTTCATGACAGCATAGTTCCACTGTTATATGTTCCAACCTGTAAAAAGATTCATCACCGCAGTTTTCGCACCTGAGTTCTACATCAAGATAGGGTTTAATGACTTCTTCAATTTTGCCTCCGAAGAAGGCTTCCGTATATTTACGTTTATCGTCATGTTTTTCATAATATTTCTTTTCCATTAAATCAAGGTCGGAATTCTTAATACCATATATCCTGTTAAGAAGCAGATACATATAATCAATAAAATCCTGTTCTTTACCGGTATATGGCAGAAGTTTCTCTATAAATTTATCATCGGGATAAACTATCATAATATTCAGAAGTCTTTCTTTATTACAGGGCCAGAATGAAAGAAAATGTTTGTTTATAAAATCAATGACAGTCTCTTCTTTCATGGTTTCAACAACAGAGAGAGCCAGAAACTGCCCGTCTTTATTCATATCTTCAATGTTTTCTTCTATGAAAGGAAGAGCCTGTTCTTTATATTTTATAAGTACTTCATGGGCGATATGCATACCATTTGACATTTCCTTTACCAGAAGAGGTAAAAATTCTTCGTAAAGAAGTCTTCCCATAAGGTTTATTGCATTTATATGTCCGTAAGAAGACAGGTTCATATTATCCTCAAGAAATTCTACAACCATGCCTCTGTCCAGTCCGTTCATAAAATTTACTATCTCATCTATATAAGGTAATTCATCAATATCCGTGTCCGAAGCTATAAGGTCAAATACCTGTTCAATATTAAGGTTCTGAGGATTTACTTCTTTTGTTCTCATAGATGTGATAAAACATCCGAGTATAAAGGAATAAAATAGATATTCCTGTCCTTCTTCGATAAATCGTCCCATAATTTCTTCATCGCCGAGTAACCTTATCAGTAAAGCTCTGACTTTTTCATTATCAATCTTTATGAGATTTTCCCTTAAAAAAGACCTGACATTTTTATATTCTTCATTTTTTAATTCTTCAATATATAAATCAAATTTCTCGACAGGTGTATCATCTTTAAAAATCATTGAAATATCAACATATTTCTGCTCCGAATCCCCGTCGATATAATCGGTTATAAGTTCAAAATCCTCGCGGGATGAAACAAATAATTCGCACATTTCAGCCACTATATCGGTGTAATCCCTGTCCATTTCTTCAAATTTTATTAACAGACAGTTTTTCAGGAGACTATAGAAATCATGATATTCATATTTCAGAGCAGGTGCCGCTATTCTGGGAAATAAAAGTGTCTTTTGTACATCAGGTAATGAAGATTTTATATAAGAATCAATCAGTAATTCAGTTATTTTCTTTCCACCCTGTTTGTCCAGAATATTAAGAGCCTTTAAAAGGCCTGAAAATCTGAGATTATCTGCATATATATCACTTTCTTTTTCCAGATATGAAGAAAAGAGTTTTACCGCTTTTTCCTTATCAAGAGAGGCAATGACAGGAGATGCGGCAGACATAACCAGTTCATCCATAGTTTCCCACTTATCCAGAATTTCATTAAGATTGGATGAAAAATTTTCCGCCGGCAGGCAGAGAAAAAGATCCCTTTTTAAGAGATCATTACATTCGTCTAAAATATACCTGATAATTTCAGGAGTAAAGGCTTTTTCTATTTCCATGCACAGACCGTTATTAATATCTTTCGCATATGTGAGTCTTTCCAGAGACCATTCCATAATCATACGGTCTTTCATATCCAGCTTTGATAAATCTATCATTTTTAACATTTCTCCTTTTTAATTAAAAAAATACATGTATCCTGTTTAAAGGGTATTATATCAAATAATTTACATAATATCCTTTTTAATAAAGATAATTTTCTTCCGAGTATATACTGATCCAGCATCCACTGTGATACAACGCTTACCTGGGCAAAAGATACGACTCTGAACTTATAAACATGGAGCATTTCTTCTATTGCATTTTTAGTAAAATAAGATACATGTCCTGTTATCATACCATCTCCTGTAAGACCGCCGTATCGATTTTTTATAGAACATTCCACCCATACGGGCTGATACCCCAGAAGTAAAAGAAGGGAACAGAGAAAACTGTCAAGCCTGGGGATGGTGAGTATTAAATAACCGTCATCATTCAAAAGCCTTCTTATTTCTTCCAGAAGAAATTCAGTATCTCTTATATGTTCAAGTACTTCGTTACAGCTTATGAGATCAAAGGAAGAGTCTTTAAAAGGTATATGGCACTTCTGTTCAAGATCAAATCTTAACGTTTTTATTCCTCTCTTCTGTGCCTCTCCCTGCTCCACAACATCTATTCCGAATGTTAAAGGGTTTCCTGTTTCTTTTGAAATAAGATGTGTCAGGAATCCGTCTCTACATCCTATGTCCAGATATGTTTTCCTCTCTTTTAAAGTATGTGCCGCTTTAAGTATTTCTTTTAACCTTCTGTCAAGTAAAAGATTATTACCATCCTGATAATATCCTTTTCCTGTTTCCATGAGAGGATTCCATCTGATAGTTTTTAGAATTTCTTTATTGTCCATCTTTTTTTAATCGTAACGCGTGACGGGAAAATTATTTATTTCTGGCTGCAAAAAAACTCAGTTGTAACTAATTCAGGAATGAAAATTATTAATAGTCTCTTTCCTCGCGTTACGCGTTACGCGTCACGCGTCACGATTTAATATATTTGAGACAGTTATTTAATTGTCATTCCTTAATAGCTTCGATTCACCGTGAAAACATATCTCTCAGAGCCTCTTCCAGTGTTTTATGTTTGAATTCATAACCGGACGCATTTAATTTCACCGGTACAACCCTTGCACCTGATAAAAGCAATTCATCTGCCATTTCTCCGAACATAAGGCGAAGGGCAAAAGGAGGAACAGGGAAAACCGTCGGTCTTTTAAGGACTTTTCCCAGGGTTTTTGTAAAACATCTGTTTGTCACAGGGTCAGGGGAAACTATATTTACAGGGCCTGATAAATTGTCATGACGGAGAATATGCAATATTGCTCCAAGGACATCATCAAGAGAAATACAGCTCATATACTGTTCTCCGCTCCCCAGTACACCTCCCAGGCCCAGGCTAAAGGGAAGAAGCATCTTTTTCAATGCTCCCCCGGAAGGAGTGAGAATCATACCGAAACGAAGATTTACCCTTCTTATGTTCTCTGCCTCTTCCGTTGCTTTTTCCCAATCACAACATATACCGGCAAGAAATCCTGTACCGGCAGAACTGTCTTCCGAAAGTATTTCAGTCCCCCTGTTCCCGTAATATCCTGTAGCGGAAGCACACATGATAAGTTTCGGAGGCGAAGAAAGTTCTGACAGGGTTTTACATAAAAATTCCGTACCCCTTACACGGCTGTAGCGAATCTTCGCTTTTTTTTCCGTAGTCCATCTTCCCTCTCCTATACTCTCACCTGCAAGATGTATTACACAATCAAAACCTTCAAGCCTGACTTTTTCTATCTCTTTTTTCTCAGGATTCCAGTAAATTGCATTTTCTCGAGCCTTTGAACGGACAAGACATGTGATTCTATGGCCGCCTTTAATAAGTAAAGGGGTTAGACGGGAACCTACAAGACCTGTAGACCCGCTTACAAGTATGTTCATAAAAAACACCCCGTGATGATTATAGCAATTTATATGGGTTTTCACAAGCTATGAGATCGTTATTAGATAAGATTATTCAGCAGATCAGATCTTGACTATTGGAAATTTTATATTATTATAAAATTAAGAAATAAAATAAAAAAGGAGATAATATAATGTATCAAAAAAAATTATATCTATTTGTATTGCTCTTACTGCTTGCCTCTTATTTTTCAGATAAATGCTTCGGAGACGGGAATAATCTACTGGATCTTACAAAAACCTATCCGGAAGAACAAAAAAGCAGTAACTATTTACTCTACATAAATGAAAAACCTCTGAAAGTGCCTTATATAGCTGTTAAAAATCAGCTTGATGATACGGTAGTTTATTATTTCCCGGGCAAACTCCTTGTAAATGCTCTCGGAGTGGAATGGAAATATGACAGCGGAAAAAACAGTTTAATCCTCAAAAAAAAGGAATTCCCAAACTCCCGGATGGCTATCGGACTTGATGTAAAAACAGGCGAAAAAATAGTCTATTTACCCTTCAGAGAAGTACTTTCTTTTCTTAAATTACCTGTAAGAGTACAGGAAAGTGCTACAGGCATATCATGCCATACAAGAACGGACGGATTTATCCCCTCTTTTCAGCAGCTTACTCCAACACCGACACCGGAAGGAAACAATCGCAACTATGTTCAACCCACACGGACAAATACTCCGTATGTTACGGCTACACCTCAAACAGGCGGTAAATCAGGTCAGCAGGAAATAAGAGATAAACTGGATAATGTAGTCAAACCCGGTACTATTCCCAATTCAAATTCATTACCTACCCCTGTAAGATAATACGATTTAAGAAAAGGCATATTATAAATGACAGAAAATACTTCTCCTTCAGAGAAAACTTTTGTTCTGGAAAATAATGAACAGGACATAACAGGTATTTTACTTCCTTCAATGGCAGATAAGGAAACAACTCTGGCTCTTACGGAAAAAACTTCCGCAGAAATAAGAGAAGAAGAAAAACAACTGTCATCAGAATGGAAGGCAGGAGATATTATTGCAGGTCTTTATCAGGTAATGTCCGTTCTGGGAGAAGGTGCTTTCGGAACAGTTTACAAAGTCCGCCATCGCGGCTGGAACAGAATCCTTGCGGTGAAATCAATGCATCCCCGTCTCACAGGGGATGAAGAACAGAAAAAAAACTTTCTTGACGAGTGCCAGGGCTGGGTAAATATGGGACTTCATCCGAATGTTGTAAGTGCTTTTTATGTACGTGACATAGGAAATATTCCCAGGATTTTTATTGAATATATAGATGGAGGAAGCCTTGCTGAAAGCCTTAAATCCGGGAAAATCAAAGACTTTTCTCATATAATAGATCTTGCCATTCAATGTCTTGACGGTCTGTCTTTTGCCCACAGAAAAGGACTTATACACAGAGACGTAAAACCTCTCAACTGTCTTCTCACAGGAGATGGCACGTTAAAACTCACCGATTTCGGTATAGCAACAGGTCTCAGGGATCTGCTTTCTGAAGAAAAAAAGAGCGAGAAGGAAGATATTAAAGCTGTCGGTACGCCTGCCTATATGCCTCCGGAACAATGGTCGCCCCGGCATGGAGCAACAGGTCCATGGAGTGATATTTATTCTTTTGGAATAATGCTTTATGAAATGTGCTGCAAAAAAAGACCTTTTGATGACGGATGCGAACCGGTTCTTGTTCTCAGGGCAAAACATCTTACAGTGGAAGTGCCTCCGCCGAAAGAGCTTAACAGAGATATTCCTGACAGTCTGTCCGGTCTTATCCTGAAATGCCTTAAAAAAAATCCGATGGAAAGGTTTCAGACAGTTCAGGAATGCAGAATAAAACTTGCAGAAATATATGAAGAAATAACCGGGAAGCCCTGTACCAGAAGAGTAACGGAAGAGATAGATCTTCTTGCTGACAGCCTCAATAACAGAGCGGTATCGTTTATGGATCTTGGTTTAAAAAAAGAAGCCCTTAAAAACTGGGATGAAGCATTAAAAATCGATGCCTCTCATATTCAATCAACCTACAACAGAGGCCTGGTAAAATGGCGTTCCGGAGAAATCGATGATATGGAACTTGTTGAAAGCCTGGGCCACTGCGAAAAAACATGGGAAACATATTACCTGACAGCTCTTGTCCATATGGAAAGAGATGATCCGAAAAAAGCAGAAGAAGTTCTGAATAAAATCTCCTTTCCCTTCAGAAATAACCAGGACGTATTAAAATTATTTGAAAAAATCCGGGATATAGAGAAAAAAAGCACATACCGCATAAATTCTTATAAAGACACTTATATATCCTCTATGGTTTTTTCTAAAGATGAAAAAACAATTTTCGCTGCCTGCGAACATCTTTTTCACAACACATTTTCAGGTCTTTATAACCCTGATACAAATAAATGGGCCAGACCTGTAAAATTTGACAGGGGAAATATTAAAAGCGTATCAATAACAGATGATTCAATGCTCGGCGCAGTCGGTTTCGAAGGAGGAGAAATCCAGATAATAGATCTGGGTACGGGAAAAATCTTAAAAACCATTAAAGATCCTTCAGGTAATGTGACTTCCTGTGCAATCAGCCCCGACGGAAGATGGATTGGTTCCTGCGGTTTTGATTGTAACGTAAGAATCTTTGATATATCTACGGGAGAAACAGTAAAAACATTTGAAGGTCACAGTAAGTGGGGCAGCGCCATGGCCTTTATGCCTGACAGAAAACATGTAATTTCTGCTGCAGAAGACGGATATATGTTTCAATGGGATATAAAAACAGGCAAAAAAACAAGTACCGTAAACCATGAAAATGCCATAAAATGTATGGCTATAAGTTATGATGGCACTAAAGCTATAACTGCCAGTATGGAAATGAAATTATGGTATTTAAAAGAATTGTCTCCTGATAAAATTGCCGGAAAACACAGGGATTTCGTAAAATCTGTAAGTTTAAATCAGGATGGTACCCTTGCCCTGTCAGGGGGAGCTGACAGGACAGTTAAATTATGGGATACACATAGAGGTAAATGTCTGAGAAGTTTTGATAAACAGGAAAGGGATATAAAATCCGTCCTTCTGAGTAAAGACGGGAAGAAAGCTCTATGGGCGGATGAAAGCGGAAGAGTAGAGCTATGGCATATTGAAGGTGACAATTTTTTTAATTCTGCCGGTTTCGTCCTTTCACGGATAAAATCAACAGGAGATATCAGTAAAGAACAGTTACGTTTCAATCAATTAATTGAACATGCCGGTAAAGCTGTTTCTTTATCGTCATGGAAAAATGCAATTAATCTGCTGAGAGAAGCCAGAGCAATTCCCGGTTATGAAAGGTCAAAGGAAGCGCTTGACCTCTGGCAGGAACTTTATTCTCCCTGTAAGAAAATATCTATTAAAGAAATATTACCGGAAAAGACTCTGGTTCAACATGAAAGTGAAATTACCGCAATAGAGCTGTCACAGGACGGGAACCATCTTATTTCTTCCTCGGAAGACGGCACTATACTGATGAAAAACCTTTCCGACAACATTGAGCCTTTCCCGATTTTCTGGAATATGATTACCATGCACAGCGGTTTTTCTTCCGTAAAGTATATGAGCGATATTGAAAAAGAATATGGAAGGGGCAAAAATATTGCCAGAAAAGCGACAGAACTTTTGACAGGTTCACTGCTTTCGGTGGGATGTAATAGAAAGATAATTTCTTCCCATAACGATAAACAGATAAGAATATGGGACAGTTCTGCTACCGGTAACATGACAGGAAAATTTTCTCCTCATAAAAGCGGCATTTATTCAATAGATGCAGATTCTCATGGCACATTTCTTATTACTTCCGGAACTCTTTTTGATAAAACTGCCAGATTATGGGATTTAAACAGCGGTCATGATATAAGAGAATTCAATCATGATGCCGATATGGTTGTTGCCCTGAGTGATGACGGAGAAAGAGCACTTACATTAAGCCTAAAAGGTCAATCGGTAAAAATATGGGATGTATTGACAGGCAAATGCAGAAATACAATTAACATATCGGTTAAAGAAGATCAATACGGCCCCAAAATAGCCTTTATAAGCAAAGATTTCAAATGGGCTTTAACGTCAGGATACAGTAAAATAATCAAATTATGGAATCTTCAATCAGGTAAATGTGCAAATACAATTACAGAGCATAAAGATGAAATTCTGGCACTCTCGATGTCCTGTGACGGTAAGGTTATTATTTCGGCATGTAAGAACAATATATATTTCTATGATAGTATTACAGGTCAGTGCATTAAAACATTACCATCTCTGGAAGATCAAATCACAGGGATGAAATTAAGCCATGACGGAGGCACTTTTTTTACTGTCCATAAAGAAAGAAAGATAAAAATCTGGAGAATAATCTGGGAACTTGAAGAACCGGAAGAGATTGAGCCTGATGAAAATGTATACTTACATATGAATTCATTTGTAAACAACCATACGGTAAATGCTTTTAATCTTCCGGCAGAGAAAAAACCTTCTCCCTGTGACATAAAAAAAAGGCTGGCCCGGTCAGGAGAGCCTTTATGGAACGAAGCCGATCTTAACAAACTTATAAAAACACTGGGTAATGCAGGTTACGAAGGTATTCCCCGGAAAAAAATCATAAAAAAACTTGAAGAAATAAAGGAAACATATGTAAAAAACAGACCTGAATATATTCGCCTGACAGAAGAAGGAGAAAGAGCTATAATTCTGAAAAACTATCAGAAGGCCATTGAGGTTTTAAGACATGCACTGAGCCTGCCCGGATACGAAGAAGGAGAAGAAGCGCTGGAACTCTGGCAGAGCCTTTACGGTAAAAGCAGAAAAATCTCCGTAAGAAATGTTAAACTCATAAGTACCATTGATGCCCATAAAGGCAGAGTAAATACGGTTTCCATGAATAAAAATTACGGATATACATTATCAGGAGGCCACGACGGCCTGATAAGGAAATGGTATTTTACATCGGAACAAACGGCGGCGGCAATGGGGGAAAAGGAAGGAACAAAAAGCCCTGTTCTGTCTGTCACCTCCGGTAATAAGGTCATATTTTCAGGCCATGAAGACGGTAAAGCCATACTATGGGGAAACGGTATAATAGAGTTTCTGAAAAAAGTTCTGGAAGGTCATAAAAGTAAAGTGACATCAGTATGTCTGAGCAGTGATGAAAGATTTGCTCTTACAGGAAGCGGTGACGGAACGTTAAAACTCTGGGAACCAGTGAAAGGATACTGCCTGAAAACCTTCACAGGTCATAAGGGGGAAGTAAATTCAGTTGCTTTAAGTAATGACTCTCAGCTTGTTTTTTCATGCAGCAGTGACAGAACGGTAAAAATCTGGAATGTGATAACAGGAAAATGTATTAAAACCCTGGAAGGCCATAGCAATCCTGTTATATGCATGAGTATTGGAGGAAACTCCAGATATATTCTTTCGGGAGATGTGAAACAGTTAAGACTGTGGGATACAGGTACAGGTGAATGTCTGACAGAAATGGAAGTAAAAAATCTGAGATCCGTCTTTTTAACATATGACTGCCTGTGGGCATTTACCGCACCTGGCAGCAGGGAAGGCTCTTTCGATATATGGAATCTCACGGAAGGTAAATGTATCAGTAATATTCAGGCTCATGAAGATGAAATAACCTCTATAAGTGCAAGTTCAGACAGCCTCCATATTATCACGGCAGGAAGAGACGGTAAGATAAAACTATGGAAAGGGGAATGGGATCTTTTATCTTTCTCTCATGATTATAAAGATGAAAGATCTGTGCCTTATATAGAAGACTTTATTAACTGTCATATTCCCTATTATATGGAATTTCCCGAAGACAGAAAGCCCTCAGGAATAGAAATAAGAGGAGCTATCATGAGAAAAGGTAAGCCTGAATGGAAAGAATGGGAACTGAATAGTCTCATGTCATGTCTTAACGATGCCGGTACAGGATGGATGGGACATTCAACAGTAAAAGAATTGCTCGAGCAGGTTATGTTTGAAAGGATGAAATCAAAGCAATTTATAAAACTTCCTGATAATGTCACAAAGAGTCTGGAGACAGTAAAAGGCCATGTAAAAAGAATTGCCAAAAATATATTTTTCTCCAGATATGAGTGACCAGTTACCAGTGAGCAGTGACCAGTGACCAGTTACCAGTAATTATTTATGTAAAATTATTATTTTCACCACTCACTTTTCACTTTTCACTTCTCACCACTCACTTTTCACCACTCACTTTTCACTTTCCACTTTTCACTTTTCACGCATCACGTAAATCACGTCTCACGCGTCACGCGTTACGCGTCACGCGTCACGTAAATCACGTCTCACTCCATTTATCCCAACACCCACATTATCTTATGTCCTCCGTCCGTATGTTCCAGACATATTTCAACGACAGGGCCGCTGTGTTCAGTGGGACAGCTTCCTTTTCCTCTGAGAGGCATACATGGCCATGATGAAGGTGAAGGCATCATAACAGATATATCCTTTTTCCGAAGTGTTTTACCATCCAGACAGACTTCTTTTAATGTTTCTCCCTCTTTCAGATGAAGCCTTACAATCCAGCTTTTAGAACTGCCGACACCTCTGAATTTTCCGCATGGTTTATCTATTTCCAGGAATATCTGTTTTCCGTCTCTCAACAGAGAAATATCTGTTTTCCTGTAACCTCCATGTTCATATTCCAGAGTCATGCCGTCATCTTCATAGAGAGAGCGAATAATTTTTCCATCACCCGGAAATATTTCAATAGTGACAGGATCCCACGGTTTCTGCCATGAATAATCCATTTCAGGAGCAAGTGTTATGACAGAGGGCCTTCTTATAAACAGAGGGGTTTTATATAAAGGACAGACCTGGGAAATTACTGCAGGCCCTTTATATGAAATTCCTGTCCAGAGGTCTTCCCATTCTCCCGGAGGAATCCACATGTCATGTATATCCTTTTTCGCAGACGGTGTAATCCAGTCAAGCCTTATTATCCAGAAACCTTTACCGTTATAAAATTCCAACTTTACCGGAACATATCCCCTGTTCAAATCTATTTCAGCACTGTCATAAGTCTCATGATGCTCTGTCCAGTTATCTATGAGCAGTTTATCACCTATCCGGAGTCTTACTCCGTCACTGCTCAGGGTTCTGAAGGTATATCTTCCCGGTTCGTCTATAAAAATTTCTCCTGTCCATCTTGCACTGAATGTTTCTCCTCTCACAGGAAAAGACTCGAAAGAACATGGAGGGAAAGAAATTTCCCTGTCCTGACGAATAACATCAGGCTCACCATGGAAGTCCGAATTATTAAAATATTCACCTTTCAGCCCCGGTTCACCGTCAGATTGCAAAAACTTTCCATCTATTCTCTGATAGCCCGATTGAGTAAAGACAGGACATACAAGCAGATCGTCTCCGAGCAGATATTCCAGATATTTTTCATCAAATTCGGGCCATTCGAAAGAAAGAGACCTGAGTAAAGGCAATCCTTCATCAAAAGCTCTTCTTGCCGCGGAATATATGACAGGGAGAAGTCTGTATCTGAGTTTTATATATTCTGTAACAATCTCTTTCGTCTCTTCTGAATAAAGCCAGGGATAACGTTTTGCCCCTACTGTGCCATGGACTCTTGCCGTGGGAGAAAGACATCCGTACTGCAAAAACCTTGTATAAAGTTCATCATCAGGATCTCCTACATGGCCTCCCAGATCCTGACCTACATAGGGCATGCACTGATGGCCGAACCAGAGGGTTTCTCTTATGCCATTACGGAGATCATCCCACGAACTGTGTATGTCGCCTGTCCACCACAGGGGATATCTGTGAGAAGCAGGATGGTCTGACCACATACTCAAAAGAACTGTTCTCATACCGGGACAAAAATGGCTTATTATACCGGAATAAAGATACTGCCCCCATACTTCCTTACCTGTCCCGTAAGGCCCTTCTATAAATTCATGCCAGTTTTTATCATACCACCATGTATCAAGACCCATGGAAAGCATGGCTGTAAGATTTTCATAACGATATTTCAGTTGGGCGGGTTCAACAGGTTTCATTCCCATTGAAGAAGGGTGATCATTCATTATGATTTTTACATTACAGTTATGGGCCTGCCGGAAAAAAGATTTCATATCAGGAAAATATTTTTTCTCTATGTCATATCCTGAAGAACCTCCCACACGCCAGTCCGTATCTACGACAAAAACATCGAGAGGTATCCCTTCTTTCCTGTATCTTTCTATAGTTGCAATCGCTTCCGTATCAGTATAGGGATGATAGAGACTGTTCCAGAAGCCAAAAGCCCATAAAGGAGGTAATGGCACGGAACCGGTAAGTTTTAAAAATTCTTTTCTCAGTAATGACAGATCTTTATTGTAGACAAATATATAAATATCATGACCGTCGTCAGAGGAAAACCATCCACTGGATTTATCTTCATCGGACAGGGGCTTAAGAGCACCCCACGGGGGAGGCAATATAACAGGTTTATCTGGTAACACATAAATATCTTCACCTGTTACGGGAAGAGGTTTTAAAGAACAATTTTCTTCGGAACCGTTCCATAAAAGTTTTTGTCCCATGTAAACCTTTACATCTCTGATAGATTTCGCTTCTTTTTCTACAAGAACCATATAGCCATCAGTTTTTATCTCGCAAAAATTATCTTTATAATTAATTTTATATGTTACAGGAGACCAATCTCTGTTTATAACAAGAAAAGTAGGCCTGTCTTCAAAACCGTCAGAACCTCCTTCTTCTATTCTCAAAAGACTGGAAGAAAGTAAAGAAATCCTTATAGATCCGGTAATTACATGTGATTTTTCCGTCTCTATCTGCCATTTTGCCATAAAGTAGTCCTCCTTAAAGTAAGAAGTGAGTAGTGAATAGTGAATAGTGAGTAATATGCTGTTCTTTTCACTGTTCACTCTTCACTCCAATTAAAATACACTATAAATTCCTTTTTCCCGGTCACTTTCCTGTAAAAAAATTTTCAAAAAAATCCTGCTCTTGCTTTTATTTTCTGTGGGATTTATAATAAAAAATACAGTATATTTCATAATAATTTACAGGTAATCCTTATGTCACCTGCTACATGTAACAAAACCTTTACATTCTGAAGGCAGACAATATCTATGAATAATTTTTTCAGTGAAGAAAATTACAGAAAATTTTTCAACAATGCACATGATGCCATTATAATATTAGACTCAGGTACAAAAAAGATTTTAGACATAAATTCTGCAGCGTCTGATATGTACGGTTATACAGTAGAAGAAATACTGAAGCTCAAGATAACAGATCTGTCTGCAGAGCCGGAAAAAACTATTGAAGCTATAAACAAAGGCGTAAATCATATACCGGTCAGGTATCACAGGAAAAAAGACGGTATGATTTTTCCTGTAGAAATAACCATAAGTTTTATTGATGAAGATGACAGACAGTTACATATGTCTTTTGTCAGGGATATAACGGAACGAAAGAAAAACGAAGAAAAACTGGCAGATTTACTCGAATTAAATCAAAAATTAATAGACTCTTCTTCCATAGGCATAATTGCCTATAATGCCACATCAGGCAGATGTATCCTTGCAAACAGAGCAGCAGCCGAAATAGTTAACTGTACAGTAGAAGATTTACTGGATCAAAATTTTCTCCACATAGAATCATGGAAGAAATATAATATCTTAGAACTGGCTGAAGATACAATATCAGAACAAAAAGAACATCATACGGAAATTTATATGATTACTGATTTCGGCAGAGAATTATATTTAGAAATCAGATTTACTCCCTTTATCAGCAGAGGGGAACCTCACCTGCTGATAGTATTTTCAGATATTACAGAAAAAAAACATATAGAAGAGAAAGTAAAAGAAAGTGAAAGAAATTTAAGGAAAGTGATAGAAGCGTCTCCAGTAGCTATGGCAATAACAGATTTAAACGGAGATAATCCTCAAAGAAATAAGAAATTTATAGAAACCTTCGGCTATACGGAAGAAGAATGCAAGACAATAGAAGAATGGTTTATCAAAGCTTATCCTGACATAACATACAGAGAAAGAGTGAAAAAGAAATGGTATCAAGCTATTCAAAAAGTACATGAAACAGGAAAATCAATGGAGCCTCAAATATGGAAGGTAACATGTAAAGACGGAACTGTTAAAGATATTGAATTGCTGTGCATGATAGCAGGTAATAAAAATATTTTTATTTTACATGATATTACAGCATATAAAAACATAGAAAAAATCTTAAAAAAAGCACGGGATGATGCGGAATCTGCCAGCAGGGTAAAAAGCGAATTCCTTTCTTGTATGAGTCATGAACTGCGTACACCTCTGAATGCCATTCTGGGTTATACAGATATATTTCTAAATGATGAGAATTTAACGGAAGAACAGAAAAGAGGTATGAAAACTATAAAGAAAAGCGGAACTCATTTACTGGCCTTAATAAATGACATACTGAACGTGGCAAAAATGGAAGAAAAAAAACCTGACATAGAAAAAAAACCCTTTAATTTACATAATCTGTTACATTCTATTGAAGATATGACAGAAATCAAAGTGAGAGAAAAAAATCTGAAATTTTTATTTGAATGTGACAGAAACATGCCTGTTTTTGTATCAGGAGATGAGAAAAAAATCAGGCAGATACTGACCAGTCTCCTGAGTAATTCCATAAAATTCACGCCCCATGGAACGGTAAAATTAAAGATAAAAAAACAGGATACAAAAATACTCTTTCTTGTTGAAGACACAGGTTCAGGTATACCGCATAACAGATTGGAAGATATATTCTCTCCTTTCAGGCAACTATCGGATGAACTGCACAAGAGTGACGGTGCGGGACTGGGTTTGACTATAAGCAGAATTTTCGTAAGACTTATGGGCGGAGAATTATATGTTGACAGTATGTACGGCAAAGGAAGCAGGTTCTGGTTTGAAATAGAATTACCGGAAATATTAAGCGATGAAAAAAATAATATTCAGCGAGACCTGAATGATACCACATCCATAGAAGAGACAGAAGTCATTCCTCCGTTAGACATAATTGAATCATTATATAATTATGCAGATGAAGGAGATATAAAGTCATTAAACATAGAACTTGATAAGATAAGGAACATTGATGAAAAATATGAAAATTTCTGCAATAAACTCAATATATTACTCGACAATTTTGAAATAGATAGATTAACAGAATTACTCAAACATTATAAGGTGTCATTATGAACAAAAATATTCTCATAGCAGACGACAGTAAAACTATATTAAATATATATAAAATCATACTCAGAGGCGATAAAGAGGAAGGTTTTAATATACAGACTTTCCTGGAAGGGAAATCTCTTCTGGATTATTTCAAAAAAGAATATGAATCAGGCAACAGGATCCCCCTCTGTATCCTTGATATAGACATGCCTGTTATGGACGGACTTACTGCTGCCGGAGAAATCAGAAAGATTGACGGAGACGTTATTATAATTATTGTTACAGCCATGTCTGATATTTCTCTCAATATGATAAAAGAAAATCTCCATGATAATATTTATTATATAAAAAAACCTTTTAACAACCAGGAAATTCTCTGTCTTATAACCTCTCTTGTAGCAGGGTGGAATCATCTTTCAGAAGTCCGGAAAAGAGAGGTAATACTCACGGAGAAAACAGAAGAAATCGAAAGGTTCTTTACAGTTTCTCTGGATCTCCTCTGTATTGCCGATGTAGATGGCTATTTTCACAGATTGAATAAAAGCTGGGAAAAAACTCTTGGGTACAGTATTGAAGAGCTTCAGGATAAAAGGTTTCTGGATTTTGTACATCCGGAAGATATGGAAACGACACTATCGGCAACGAAAACTCTGGCTTCAGGACAGGAAGTATTGAATTTTACTAACAGATATATCTGCAAAGACGGATCTTACCGGTGGATTGAATGGCGTTCAATTCCCTATCAGGAAAAATTTATATATGCTGCCGCCAGGGACATTACAGATAGAAAGAAAGCTGAAGAAGAACTAAAGGCAGCGAAGGAAGCTGCTGAAATAGCAAACAGGGCAAAGAGCCAGTTTCTTGCCAGCATGAGCCACGAAATAAGAACACCTATGAACGGCATAATAGGCATGACAGAGCTGGTTCTCACCACATCTCTTACGGAACGGCAGGGGAATTACCTGGAAAATATTAAATACTCTGCCTATTCATTATTGAATATTATCAATGATATTCTCGATTTTTCAAAAATCGAAGCGGGGAAATTTGAAATTATTAATGGATTATTTGACATATATGAACTGATGGAAAAAGTAATCAATATAGTAGTAACAAAATGTGAGGAAAAGAATATTGAAATACTCTATAAAATCCACAGCGATGTCCCTGAAATACTGTTCGGTGACGAAGGGCGTATCAGACAGATATTGATTAACCTGCTCGGAAATGCAGTCAAATTTACAGATGAAGGAGAAATTTTTGTTACATTACAAAAAACTGATACATCAGAGAAGGAGAGAATTAAATTAATTATATCGGTAAAGGATACAGGTATCGGCATAGCACGTGAAAAACAAAAAATTATATTTGACAGTTTCACCCGGTTAGATAATGTTAAACGTTACGAAGGTACAGGTCTCGGGCTTACCATATCAAAAAATTTAGTTCATATAATGGGAGGAAATATTTCGGTAATGAGTGAACCGGGGAAAGGAAGTACCTTTACTGTTGAAATACCGCTGAAGGTATCAGAAGAACAGCCAAAAAAAACATTCATGCAACTCCCGGTGAAAAGAGTTCTCATAATTGATGACAATGAAACAAATCTGTTAATTATGAAGGATATACTTTCATGCTGGAATATTGAAACAGAAACGGTTTCAGGCGGAATAGAAGGGTTACATAAGATTAAATCTTCAATAAAATCAGGAATTCTATTTGACGCAATTATAGTTGATATGATTATGCCTTTCATGGACGGCTTTACTTTACTCAGCCACATAAAAAAGGAAATAAAAATTCAGAACAGTCCGGTTATATTGATGTTACCCTCTTCTTTTCACAGGAAAGAGAAGCTTGAAGAATCAGGAACTGATTTATATCTGATAAAACCTGTAAACATGGAAAATGTTTACAGATTACTCATGAAGGCGTCCTCTTCTTCAGCACAGAAAATATATAAAGGAGAAAACAGTGTGCCTCTGAAAGAATCTTATAAAGGCAATATTTTAGTTGCCGAAGATAACAGTATTAATATGATGATTATCAGTGAAATTATCTCAAAAACAGGGTTCACGGTCATTGAAGCCAGAAATGGCAAAGAAGCTTTTGAAAAATACAAAAAAAATGAATATAACCTGGTGTTCATGGATATCCATATGCCTGAAATGGACGGGTTTGAAGCAACAGAAAAGATAAGGGCATTTGAAGCAGGAAAAAAGCATACACCTGTTATCGCTCTTACGGCAGATGCAATGAAAGGTGACAGAGAAAAATGTATTGAAGCAGGTATGGATGATTATATATCAAAGCCCTATAGCCAGACAAAAATCATAAATACAATAAAAAGGTTTGCAAAGAATCTAATCTCCCGGGATATAGAAGATAATAATCATAAAACATATATTTTCCGCAAAGATATATTCATGAAAAGAATAAGCAATAATATTGATCTTTATCGTAAAATTATCTTTCAAACCTTACAGCAATTGCCGAAAAATATACTGGATTTGAAAAAAGAAGTAAAACACCTTAATTTTAAAGAAATATTTTATCATTCTCATACAATAAAAGGAGTCTGTTCCAATATCGAAGCAGGGAAATTAAAAGATATTGCAGAAAAAATAGAAGAAGAGTCAAGGAAAAATGGTTCCATAGAAAAAATAGAAGATTTGATAATTTCACTGGAGGAAGGTTTTGAGGAGTTAAAACATGAAATAAGAAAAACGGAATCTATGGTAGAAGAAGAAACCCTGAAGCATAAAGAAGATATGAGTCTTCCTCCTCAAAAGGTCATAAAAAAGCTGTATTCTTTTGCCGAAGGAGGAGACTGGAAAGGTCTGAAGGAAGAATTAAAGGGAATTAAAGAATACAGATTATTTTATAATTTTGTAAAAGAGCTGGCCGATAATTTCGAAATGAACAGGCTTATAGAAAAATTGAAAACATATATCACAGAAGAAGGTAAATAAAAAATGAATGACGACATTATTTCAAAGTCAAAAATTCTCATAGTAGACGATCAACCTACAAATTTAAGTATTCTCTTCGACTATCTGGACAGACATAAAGGGAAAGTTTTTCTTGCCCAGAACGGCCAGAAAGCTCTGGAACTGGCAGAAAGTAAAAAACCTGATATTATTGTTCTGGATATTATCATGCCCGGTATGGACGGTTATGAAGTATGTAAAAGACTGAAAAGTCTGGAAAATACCAGAGAAATTCCTGTAATATTTATGAGTGCCCTTACGGAAACAGAACATATTGTGAAAGGCTTTGAAGCAGGAGGAGTGGATTACATAATAAAACCGGTTCAGTATCAGGAAGCTATGGCACGAATTTCCACACATTTAAAAATCCGCTACATGGAAATGGAAAGAAGGCAAATAGAAGAGAGACTGAGAAATGCTGAAAAAATTGAAAGTCTGAATGTTATGGCAGGAGGTATAGCACATAATTTTAATAATATACTGTCAAAGGCCCTGGGTTACGCAGAATTAACCTTTATGAGCATGCCGCACGATACAACGGAAAGAAAGAATATTAAAAAAATTATAGATTCTATAAACAGAGCAGCAGATATGACGAAAGAAATAATTACTTACACAGGGGCAAATCTATTTACACTGTCAATGGAACATGTTAACATGTCCAGAATAGTAAAGGAAATGCAGGAAGTGATTGGTAATACTGTTCCGGTACATCATAAAGTAATATATGATTTATCTGAAAACCTGCCATCTATTAACGGAGATGTAAGCCAGATAAGCAGATTAATAAAAAATCTTATTACCAATGCGTCCGAAGCCATAGGAAACAATGAAGGCACTATCATAGTAAAAACAGGTATAACAGAATGTGACAGAGAATATCTGTCTTCCGTAAATACATTGCATGAACCGGAGGAAGGTCTTTATGTATATCTTCACATAGAAGATACGGGGTGCGGTATCGGAGAAGATATAAGAGATAAGATTTTCGAGCCATTTTTTACTACAAAATTTCTCGGCAGAGGGCTCGGACTCTCTGTGGTGCAGGGTATTGTAAGAATTCATCGCGGTTTAATCAAAGTAAGGACAGGGGAAAATACAATTATAGAGACGTTATTTCCCTCATTACCGGCTTATTGACCCGGGCACAAGCATGTAATAAAGATCTTCCTTCCGTCACGCGTTACGCGTCACGAGAGCAGTTATTTATTATTTATGTTCACCTCAATAATTAATCCTGGAGGAAAGAAATGAGTGAAATCATAAAAGGCGCAAAGATACTGGTTGTTGATGATGAAAAAACCTATTTAAATGTACTATCAAGCTATCTTGACAGTATGGAGGCAGAAGTATTTCTGGCTCAAAATAGCTGTGAAGTAATTGATATTGTGAACAATAAAAAACCTGATATTATTTTACTGGATATTATGATGCCGGAAATAGACGGTTATGAACTCTGTAAACAATTAAAAGAAAATGAAGCAACAGCTGATATTCCTGTAATATTTTTAAGTGCTCTTTCTGCTACAACAGATATTATAAGAGGATTTGATGCAGGAGGAGTAGATTATATTATAAAACCCTTTCATTATCAGGAAGCTATAGCAAGAATTACCAATCATTTAAAGATCAGGTATATGGAACAGGTGTTACGTTATCGCCTCCAGTTAGAAGAACTTGCAACGTCAATATCAGCCAGTTTTATCAATTTTAATCACTTTGAATTCGATGAAAAAATAAATCATGCTTTAAAAAACATAGGAGAGTTTTTCTCTATTGATCGCTGTTATATACCTTTCTTCTCTGATGATTTGACTGAAATAAACAGTGTATATGAATGGTGTAATGAAGGTGTAACATCAAAAGGCAAGATGGTTACAGATATATCCTCAAAACTTTCACCATCTACAATAGAAAGATTTAAAAAATTTGAAATTTTAAATATTTCTTCCCCTGAAGATCTTCCTGTGGAAGAAGAAGCCGGTAAACAATTCCTGGAAAAAGAACATATCCAATCCATACTGTTAATACCTATGATATGTAACAATATGCTTGCAGGATATCTTGGCCTTGCCTCGATAAAAACCTCCATAAAGTGGAAAGAAGAAGACATTAAAATGCTGAAACTGCTGGGAGAAATCATTATAAATGTCTTCAAAGAAAAATGGGCATATGAAGAAAGAAAAAAAATAGAAGAACAGCTCCGTCAGGCAGAAAAATTCGAAAGTCTTGCAATTATGGCCGGGGGAATAGCCCATAATTTCAACAATATACTTTCAGGTTCTCTCGGTTATGCAGAACTGGCTCTGCTCAATCTTTCGAAAGATTCCATGACAAGAAAATCCATAGAGAAAGTTATAGCTTCCGTAGGACGGGCAAAAGATATTACCAGACAGATACTTGCCTATGCAGGAGGAGATAAATTCATTACTGATATGGAAAAAATAAATATCTCCAGAATAGTCAGAGAAATGTCTGAAATAATGGAAGTGTCTGTTAATAAGAAATATACGATAAAATATCAATTAAATGATAACCTTCCGGAAATAGAAGGTGATGTAAATCAATTAAGCCAGATACTGATAAATCTTTTTAACAATGCATCTGAAGCAATAGACGGCCAGGAAGGCATTATTACAATAAAAACAGAAGAAATGGAATGTGATGAAATCTATCTGAAAGACAGTCTCGTCGGACAGAAACTATTACCGGGTATTTATGTATATATGCAGGTAGAAGATACAGGATGCGGTATAGAAGAAGAATTAAAATACAAAATATTCGATCCATTCTTCACCACCAAATTTACAGGACGGGGACTCGGACTTGCTGCAGTTCAGGGTATTGTCAGAAGTCATAAAGGAACAATTAAAGTAAGAAGTAAACCCGGTAAAGGCACAAAGATCAGGGTGTTATTTCCGGTTCCTGGCCAGTAGTTAACCACGATGATTTTAATGTGTAAACCTCGTCATTGCGAGCGAAGCGAAGCAATCCCAATGGTAGAAACCAATCCGATGGGATTGCTATGTATCATATTTATACATAACGTTTTTGCTCCCGTCACGCGTTACGCGTTACGCGTCACGATATAAACTATGAGCAATATAAAACTTCCTGCCAGAAGTATTCCCAGAAAAACACTCAATAAAAGCCACATAGTATTATCTATTTTTCTTCTTTTCTGCCTGTCTTCAATCAACAACCCGAGTATAAGTCCTGCAATAGCTCCTGCAAAATGAGCCGTATTATTTGAACCGGTAAACATACCGAATAGAAAGCCATAGACAGCCCATCTTACAAAAAACTGCCTTATTCTTACCTGACGGGTCCTGTGAAAATAGGTTATTCCCATACCTATAAGCCCGAACAGCGCTCCTGAAGCTCCTGCTGAAATACAGTTAGGTATAAACAACATAGTTGCCACAGAGCCTGCAAGGCCTGACAGAAGAAAGAGGGAAAAAAATCTTGTAAACCCGAGTATTTCTTCCAGAACAGGGCCCAGTTTTAACAGGGCTATTATATTGAAGCCCAGATGGGCAAGACCTATGTGAACAAAAATAGCAGTAAAAAGCCTCCACATGTCACCGTTGAACGGTGTAATCTGTGCACCTGCCAGAAAAAGTGTATTATTATCCGGTGAAATGAGAGCAGAACTGTTTCCACAGGTCAGAATAAATATAAAATCTGCCACGGAAAGGAATAAAAACAGTGCTGTAGCAGATACTGCATGGGCTCTGTCAAGGCCAAAAAACAGTTTGATTACTTCTATGAAATAGGGAGAGATTTTACGTTCACACCTGGGGCATATTTTATCCTTCGGAGTTATAATAGCACCGCACCTGCAGGCACGGTTGCGGACAGGAGCAGGAGAAAATCTTCCTGCAAAATTATTCTTAAATATAATAATATTTTCTTTGAAACGTAAAAATTTCCACTGAAGAACTGTACCGTTAAGACCGAGTATGTCAAAAAATTTCTTCCAGTTCATCTAACCACCTTTTATAGCAAACATATTACCTCAAAATATATTCATAAATTATCCATGGCATCCACTGTACAGGTTCTGCATCGACATCGTTCCTCATAGTATATTCCGAAGCCCTTACCGCTTCTTCATATAATTCTATCAATCCATTACCGTTAAGCCTGATATTCAATCTATCCCTGTAGTCATTTTCAAGGCCGTTACAGATAAAAGAATGAAAACTTCCCGAGTCATATCCGAGAATTTCAAACCCCCGTTCTTTTGAGGTCTCCATATATTTACGGGCCCATAAATTTTCATAAACTCCGGGTTTCCCGTATCCATAAAGAGGTTTTTCCCTGTCTAAAAATTTATCTGCATATTCTTTAGAAAGGCCTATAGCAAGTAATTTTATATGAGACATATGTTTCAGATATTTGTTATAAAATTCCTTTGCCGTATTTATATCCGAAAACACATCCGGCCATCCGAATCTGTTTGAATTAAAAAGTAAATCTACATATCTTTGCAGTTCAAAAAAACCGCTGTTGTCAAGATTTAATTCTTCTTTAACATGTTCAATCTCTTCTTCACTGCTTTTTACCTGACTTAAAGCCCATATGCCGGGATAAATGTTACAGATACAGCTACTGATTGAAAAAATCCTGGAAGGTAAGATATCTTTATTCATGGATTCCTGAATTTCAGAGCCTTTTACAAGGTAATAACCTCCCAGATAGTAGTTATGGTTGTCTTTCATAATTTACTCCTTTTTTAATTACCGTGATGCGTAACATAATAAAATATTGCATTGACTAAAATAGTATACTTTATAACTTATTAGAATTTAAGTGAGTCGTGAGTAGAAGCGGGTAATTTCACTCACTATTCACTACTCACCGTTCACTGATTAATATGAAACAATTACTTTACCCTGAATGTAACAGTTACGGTAAAGCTCTCACTTCTGGCATTTATTTCCTGAAATTTTCTTAATATGTCTCTGGCTTCATCTGTATCTGGTCGTATTTCTATATTTAATTCCATTGCTTCCGAAGAACTTATATCTTTCTCAAAAGAAATTATTTTCCGAGTTTCTTTCGGCAATACAGAATTGGAAATATGTTCCTTTTCCATAGATATTAAACGTTCAATATCAAGAGATTTTGCACCTTTTTTCCCTTCATCTCCTGCGGGCTGTCTGTCAAATATGGGATTGGGTTTTACAATAACCACATCTTTCTCGTCCAGGCTTTCTGCAAGGTCATGTTTTATAGTATCTTCACCCATTATCCTTCTGACAGCTTTTTCCATCTGTGATTTTGTATAATCATCTGTTTCTGTATTAATAGCCTCTTCCAGTTCTTTAATTGACGATTCTTTTCTTAAAGAACTGATAGCAGAAGCTGCAGCACCTCTTACAAATTTGCTCTGATCCATAAGAGAATTAAGTAAAGCCCTTTCCGCCTCTGCAGATTTATGAACTGCAAGGGCCCAGCAGGACCGTACCTTGATTTCTTCCCTGCTGTCCTTCAGTGCGCGAATACATTCTGAAACCTTCTGAAAATTATAGGTTTTGCCAATTTTCATTTTTAATAATATCATAAAGGTTACTGCTATTAAAACCACTACAGCCACTGCAGTAATACGCCAGTAAAATGGTATCTGATTTATCAGAGCCATTATGTCCGGTTCCTGTTTTCCTGCATGTTCTATTAAAGAGATTAAAATTTTCATATTTTTTTCACTTTCTTTTAGTTAGTAGTGAGTAGTGAGTAGAATATGGCACAGTCACTCACTATTCAATGCTCACCGCCCACTCATTAATTATGAATTGTCATGAAACTACTGCCCCGGGCATAAGCATTTAATAACAATTTTCCTCCCGTGACGCGTTACGCGTTACGCGTTACGAGATCATATATGTATTATTTATGCTCACATCAGTAATTATAATATAAACTCTTCACTCTTCATAATTTCATATAAATTATTCCATAGATTTTTGTTAACAAAATTTTAACAAATTAACTGATAAGAATCAAGGGAAATATGATATAATTTATGCGTATAGTATGTACACATAAAAGCCTTTAAAGAATCCTAATGACAGGAGGAAATTAAATGAAAAGCATTTCCCAGGCGACTACGAGTCAATATCTGGCAGCCCTGAGGAATCTTAACCAGGAAAATAAATACCAGGCAACACCGAAACTGGAAAGAAGCCCTTCTGACAGAACATCAGAGGATAAAGTGGTGCTGTCCGGGAAATCCGGGAGTTCGGAAGATGATAATTTTATAAGTGTAATAATATCTACAGATAATCCTCAAAAAAGGGAAGCACTGTTAAGTGCGAACGCCAGGGCGAAATCAGAGCATAAAATTCCCAGAAAAGTAAGGGTAGACAGAACACTCGGAGGTGGGGAATTTATAGCAAAGGTAGATAAAAAAACCATTAAAAATCTTGAATCTGCAGGTTTCAAAGTAATAGAAGATTCTCAGGATTTTGTCCTTCCTATTTTCCCTAACAGAGTTCAGTGCAAATCAAAAGCAGAAAAAACTATTCCCGGTGTTACAAAAGAATCAATGCAGGGAGGCAATCAGGTAGTTAATAATGTAGCAAAACTTGCCATTAATGCTACAACCGATATAGATAATCTTACGGCTACGGGAAGAGGCGTATCTATTGCCATACTTGATACAGGCATAGCCCCACATCCTGATATAAAGGATAAAATAATAGCCTTCAAAGATTTTGTAAATGATAAAGAAGGCCCCTATGATGATAACGGTCATGGAACTCATGTAGCGGGTGATGCAGCAGGTACAGGAGCAATATCGGAAGGAAAATATAAAGGAACTGCTCCCAATGCACATATAGTAGGTGTAAAGGTATTGAATTCCGACGGAGGAGCAAAGGTATCCAATATAGTTGAAGGCATAGACTGGGTAATAGAAAACAGAGACAAATATAATATAAGGGTTATCAATATGTCTATAGGTGTGCCTTCGCCGGGCCATCAATTTGACCCAATAGACAAGGCTGTAGAGAGGGCTACCAATGCCGGCATAGTTGTAGTTGCAGCTGCAGGGAATGAAGGGCCTAAAATGGGAACTATCGGAGGAGCACCGGGTAACAGTCCTTTCGCTTTAACGGTAGGAGCCGTAGACGATAAAAATACCGTAGACAAAAATGATGATGAAATAGCACCTTTTTCAAGCAGAGGACCGACGATAGACGGAATAACAAAACCCGATCTGGTAGCACCGGGAACAAATATAATCTCTCTTAACATCTCGGGAAGCCAGATCGATAAAATATCAAGATCGGTAAAATATTTAAAGGAATTACCTGATGCAAAACTCAAAGAACTTCCTAAAGAACTATTTGAAGGCCTGGGGCTTAATCCGGCTGTAAAGGAGAAAAGTCCCGGAGAAATAAGGAAGTATCTTGATAAAAACCTTCCCAATATCAACTATATAGATGAATATTACGTAGGTATGCCCGGAACATCAATGGCTGCTCCCATAACAGCCGGCATTGTGGCAGATATGCTGGAAACCAATCCCCGGTTATCACCTGCCCAGGTAAAGGATATATTAACAAAAACAGCAGATGATATGGGACTACAGAAGGCAGCCCAGGGGTCAGGAGTTATAGACCCACCCGAGGCTCTTTACAAAGCCTCAAACCTGAGAGGAGAACTGCCTGAATCTTTTATCGCACTGAGAGATACTTTCATTGCTTCAACCAGAAATGACGTATTTTTCATCAGCGGTTCCGCAGGCGGAGGCAGGGTAAAAACTTAACAGTGAACAGTGAGCAGTGACCAGATTTTTATGTCATACAACAACTTGCTGTTCACTGCTCACTAAAAACCTATTCTGCTTTATAATCTTCTCCTAATTTCTTAACTATACCAAGGGCTTTCCTTATAGAGTCATAGTCACTGTCTTTTGCTTCCACATAGCCGTCTACTTTAATCTTTTCCGCCAGTATTTTAGTTTCTTCCGTTTTTCCTATAGTCAGAAAAACTTCCTGCAATTTCTTTGCGATTTCAGGATCGAAGTTTTTAGATGTCACAATAGGCCCCATAGGTATGGGCTCTGAAGTCTTCAATATTTTAAGTTCATCTGTTTTGGTATTCTTTTCTTTAACAAAAGCATAATCAAATATACCTGCCCCGTCTATATATTTTTGATATACCCCTTCAAGAGAAGAATCATGTCCTCCCGAATAGCTTACCTTTGAAAAGAATTTCAGAGATTTAACACCTTCTTCTGCAAGCATGGCCCTGGGGAAAAGATATCCTGACGTAGAATCCCTGTCGGTAA
>JBEHWO010000029.1:0-30769 GCA_040217695.1 Vulcanimicrobiota bacterium
AGGCAATTTCTTCCAGTTCTCCTGCTGATATTATGTGTTCATTCATACAATAGAGAGCAGAAAAAAACCTGCCGTCACTATAAATTTTTCCGTTATAAAGCAATAAACCTTTCATAATGCAGGGTGAAGGGTGAAGGGTTAAAAGTTAAAGGTTATATTACCATTCACTTTTCACTATTTAATTATTTCACCTGTCTTTCTGCTCCATAAAATCAAATCTAACTCATCAAAATCCACTCCAAGATCTTCTGAAAATTGTTTTAATATCTCTTCAATAAAAAGATATTTTTTTCTCGTAGAAGGAGGCTTTGCACTTTCTAAATATCCGAATTCGGCGAGGCTTCTGAGAATATGTTTATCCAGAATGGCATAGCCTTTAAACCCGATATTACGCAGAAAATGACTTCCTTCTTTATAACCCAGACCTTTTATACCGGGATTATTTGCAAAAAAATCTCTTCTTTCTATCATATCTTTAAAAGAATCTATTTTCTCTTTTAATTTAAAATCTATAGTTTCTTTCAGATAATTTCTTGTATGAACTATATATTTTGCCCTTGCGTCAGGATACATGTGATGTCCTCTTAATTTTTCTAAAAATTCTTCACCTGAAGCAGTCATTACTATATCTTTTATTTCTTCAACACATTTGAGTCCCATTCTTGCACTTGCACCTGCAGTAAATATGCAAAATACAAGTTCCAGAAATATATCTTTATCCGTTCCATGTTTATAAATTTCTTCAAAATCTTTCAGCCTCTGTTTTATTTCCAGTTTTTTTTCATCATAATAGAGTAATAGTTCTTTCTTATATTTTTCTTCTACTGTCATATTAAAGATCCTTTCTTTATCGTAACGGGTAACGCGTAACGCGTGACGCGAAAGATGAAACTTATACAATTATACTATTTATCCCGTACAAATTCAATTACTGCCATGATTATAAAAAACTGAGATTGTGTTTAAAAATGACAGGTGATTTTATATGGAATTCGTAAAAAATGGAATTCGTAAAAAAATGAATGCTATAAAAAACTATAGAGGTTTACCGGAAATAATAGAGAATATTCATAAAATATTTTCAGTGACCTGTCAGGATTTATACAATCCTCCCGTCACGCGTCACGCGTTACGCGTCACGAAAAAAACAGGAAGGTGTATATAAAAAATGTCTTTAACCAGGGTTGAAATAAACCTGAGTAATTTAATATATAATGTGAAACAGTTAAATAAAATCGTAGGAAACGGCACAAAACTAATGCCTGTAGTAAAAAGCAATGCCTACGGTCATGGTCTTGTCCCTGTATGTAAAGCTCTTATAGGGGATAAAAATCCTGTTGCTAAAAATATATATGGCTTCGGTGTGATTACAATGAAAGAAGTTATAGAACTTCGGGAGGCATCCATAGAAAAACCTGCCCTTATTCTGGGCCCTATATCTTATGAAGAAATAGATGAAGCAATAAAATACAGGGCAACATTAGTCGTATATGACCTGCCTTTTGCAAGGGAAATTTCAAACAGAGCAGTAAAAGAAAATATTCACATACCTGTCCATGTAAAAATTGATACAGGTCTTGGGAGATTAAGTGTAACACCTGAAGAAGCACCTGAATTTATAGAGAAACTTCTTAAAATGCCGGGACTTAATGTAGAAGGAATTTATACTCATCTCGCCGATGCAGAAGGAATAGATCAGAGTTATACACTCAGGCAACTGGTGAGATTTAATAAATTAATTGAAATTCTCGAAAAGAAAGCCATAAAAATACCTCTGAAACATATGGCGGGAAGCGCAGCAGCCATGTTACTTCCTGAGACAAGATTTGATATTGCCAGAACAGGTATATCCATTTACGGCCTCTGGCCTGCCGAAGAAACAAAGATTTTAATGATAGCCAAAGGGCAAAATATTTTAGATATTCTTACAGATAGAGATATTCAGGCAAAAGGTGTAAATCTGCTGGCCTATTTTTTAAAACCTGTAATGGAGTTTAAAACTACTGTTGTGCAGGTAAAAGATATTCCTGCAGGACATTGTATAGGTTACGGATGTACCTATGAAACGAAGAGACTGACCAGAGTGGCTGTAATTCCTGTAGGTTATGCAGAAGGTTTTGACAGGAAACTTTCAAATTGCGGAGAAATTCTTATAAGAGGTAAGAAAGCATCTGTTATGGGAAGAATATGTATGAATCTTACCATTGTGGATGTTACAGATATTCCGGGTGTTACGGCAGGAGATGAAGCAGTGATTATAGGGAAACAGGGTGAACAACAAATAACTGCAGAAGATATGGCGGAAAAAACAGGAACAATCAATTATGAAATAGTAACAAGAATTAACTGGGACGTGCCAAGAGTTTATATATGGTAAAATTTTATATGATA
The DNA here is from genome assembly GCA_040217695.1 of Vulcanimicrobiota bacterium. Classification (GTDB taxonomy): domain Bacteria; phylum Vulcanimicrobiota; class SpSt-956; order SpSt-956; family JAKJGF01; genus CALARM01. Next base: position 2,392 of record JBEHWO010000029.1, read on the forward strand.
ATAGTGAGTCGTGAAAAGTGATATGATAACTAACAGGCATGACCGGATCGATCACAACGAAGAATGAGAATTTGTTCCTCCCGTAACGCGTAACGCGTTACGCGTTACGATTCTCATATAAATAACCGGTCACTGCACATAAGAATGGAGGTGGCAGCAGTATTCGGTATTTTACCGGTCACTTGCTGAAAATATGAGTTATTTCTCTTTAGACTTCGATTTGCAAAAACTTATAGATAATATAGGTCGTGTAGCGAATTATTTCTGGGAAAGAGACTGGGCAGGAGGTAATGCGGGAAATATATCTGTTCAACTCAGGGATTTCAAAGGGGCAGGAAATGAAGTACACTGTAATAGCAGGAAATTTCCCGCTCCATTTCCGATGCTTGCTGGTGATTACTTTATAGTTACGGCATCAGGACGAAGGATGAGGGATATATTAAATGCCCCGGAAGAAAACCTCTGTATAGTACAGATAGACGACAGAGGAGAAAGTTTTAAAGTGCTGTGGGGATGTAAAACAGGTAGATTTCCCACTTCGGAATTCACGTCTCATCTTGGAGCTTATAATGTAAGAAAAGAATCCGGAAACCCTGTATCGGTAGTTATGCATACCCAGCCCCTTGATATGATAGCGCTTTCTTTAATACCTGAATACCAGTCTTCTGAGAAATTTTCCGAACTTATATGGAAAATGCAGCCGGAAACTATAATCAATATACCTGAAGGAATAGCTTTCCTGGATTACGAAATACCGGGAAGTGAAGAGCTTGCAGCAAAAACAGTAAAGGCTTTCAGAGATGGGTTCAGGATTCTTCTATGGGCAAACCATGGCGTAATAGCAGCAGGAAACGACATTGACGAAGTACTTGATTTAATAGATCATGCAAATTCTTCATCTGTTATAGCTCTTAAATTAATGCAGGCAGGTTATAATCCGAGAAATCTCGGATTAAAAAATAATAATCTCACAGATTTATGTAAAAGATTAAATTTAAAAAACTCACCTTTTTATAATAAATAAGTCGTTTTTTTTAGAATAACTCTGAATGAAGGATTTTCAGATATTTAAATAGAATAATATAAATTCTCTGTTCCAAAGATCTCATAAAGAGAGGTATGAATTATAGTGGATCCGAAAATTTGTCCTAATTGTAGTAATGAAAACAGAATGGATGCAAAATTTTGTAAAAATTGCGGTTTTGATCTTCTGGAAGACGATAATCAGACTAAATCTCCGGTAAAGTTCTGCCCTCAATGTAAAAATCCCAACAGGTCTTCTGCCAAGTTCTGTTCCGTATGCGGCCATAGTTTTATAGAAATAGCTTTTACGGGTATTCTGTCTACCGGTACAATACTGGTGAACAGATATGAGATTATAAACCTTATCAAATCAGGAGGTATGGGTGCTGTATATAAAGTAAGGGATCACAGGATGCTTGAATTATGTGCCATAAAGGAATTAATAGCTACCTTTTCAACAGAAGAACAGCAGGAATACAGTCTGAAAAGATTTAATGAAGAAGGAAAAATGCTTGCAAATTTAAATCATCCAAATCTTCCCCGTGTTACAGATCTTTTCATTGAAAGGGGAAGGTATTATCTTGTCATGGATTTTATAGACGGAAAAGACCTGGATACAATATTAAAAGAAAAGAAAAAACTTTCAACCGGGGAAACTATTACATGTGCCCTTCAGATTCTTGATGTTCTGGATTATTTACATACACAGAATCCTCCTATAATTTACAGAGATTTAAAACCTGCGAATATTATGCTCAGGTCAAGGGATCAGAGAGCTATGCTTATAGATTTCGGCATAGCAAGAACTGTTGAAGAAGAGGGGAAAAAAACCAAAATAGGTACTCCACAGTACAGTCCTCTGGAGCAATTCAAAGGTATGGTAGAGCCAAGGAGTGATATATATTCTCTTGGTGCAACAATGCATCATCTGATTACAGGTGTTATGCCTGCTCCTATGGCTTTTCAATTTGATCCTGTAACAAAATTCATTCCCGAACTGAGTAAAGATCTTGAAAGAATAATAGAAAAAGCTGTACAGACAGATATAGATGCCAGATATTCATCGGCCAGGGACATGATGGAAGATATAAAGAAAATACTGGAAAAAGATAAAAAACCTTCCGATGTAACTCCGGTAAATATGGCAGCCAGAGAAAAAACTCCTGTAGAAACAATTAAAACAAAAGCAGTAGAAATTAAAGTTATAGAAAATGAAAAAGAAGAAACCATTCCCGAAGGGATTGAAAAGGAAAAAATATCAATAATAAAAAGAAGTGAAAAAACTAAAAAACTGGTTTCTTCTATTATACCGGGAGAGGAAAAACTTGATATTCACCCGTCTTCATCTGAAATGATATTAATTCCTGCAGGATATTTCTGGATGGGTGGTCAGGAATGCGAGTATAATGATACAATAAAAGGCAATTTCGAAATTAATCGCAAAGGGCAGCACAGAATTTATACGGAAGCATTTTATATAGACATTACTCCTGTAACCAATGAACAATACAGGATTTTCATAGAAGAAACGGGATATAACAGCGAAGGTGACTGGGCAAAATATTTTGCAGAAGGTAAAGAATCTCATCCTGTTGTAAATATTACATGGTATGATGCAGACACATATGCCAGGTGGGCTCAAAAACGTCTTCCATCAGAGGCCGAATGGGAAAAAGCTTCCCGTGGAGGAGATGGAAGAAAATGGCCCTGGGGGAATTTATGGGATGAAAAAAAATTAAATTCCAGGGAAAACAAACTGGGAACTACAACAGAGGTAAAGCAATATCCGAGAGGAGACAGTATATACGGGATAATGGATACAGTGGGGAATGTATGGGAATGGACATCTGACTGGTATTTTCCATATCCCTATGAAGGCCCTTATATAAGTATAGAAGGAGATAAAAAAGTCGTAAGAGGAGGCTCTTATAATGACCCGAAGGATAAATGCACCTGCGATTCCCGTAACTGGGGGTTTCCTGAAAACAAAAGTGCTTTCCGTGGGTTTAGATGTGCAAAAGATGTTAATTAAAAAGGCTTTATGGCCCGGCTGTCATAAACATCCTGACAATTCTCCTGACAATTCCTGATCATATAAATCCCTGTCATTTTCTGTAAAGAACAAAGACAGGAATACCTACCTCTACATGTTCGTAAAGCCATCTTGCATTTTCCGGTGAAAGTCTTATACATCCGTGAGATGCAGGCTGTCCGAGATAATCCAGATAATAGGGATTTTCCCAGAGGTCAAGAGCATGTATGCCATAACTTCCGCTTTGAGCTATTTCCAGCCAGTATGGCATCTGAGCATTGTAGGCGGCAGATACAGGGCACGGTATTTTGGCATATACCATTGTATTCATCAGGGGAGTTGTACCGCCGGCTCCGGTAGAGCATAGAAATTCTTTATGAAAAGAACCCCATAAATTATAAAAATGTAATCTCTGAGTATCCAGTTCAATAATTATACATTTTTCAAATTCAAATATGACAGAAGGATAATATGTTGATGCCATTACATTATTAGCAGATAATATAATTAATAATAAGCATAAAATTTTTTTCATAATATCTTTCCTCACCTGCATAAATTTTAGTGAGTAATGAATGGAAATAATTTATTCCCACTCACTACTCACTATTTAAACAATGTCATCATTTTATTTTTATTTTTTAAGATATCACCTTCAAGAACACTCAAATATTCTATCAAACCTTTATCTAAAAGGCCCTGCTTTATATAAGCCCATCCGAGAGCTTCTACTGCAAATTCATTATCAGGATTTGATTTTTTAAGTTCTTCATAAAAACCGGTTACTTCTTTAATATGTTCAGGTTTATCTCTGAGCATATTTTTATAATGTAAAATCTTTTCCTGAACAGGTGACAGTTGCTTTTTTATTTCTTTAGAAGTCCCGGTCAATTTATTTCTGAAACTTTCTACTATCTTTTTTGCCACTTCTTCTGAAAGATACTCCTTTGTAAGACCTTCAGGAATTTCTTCTTCATCGAACTGGCTTATAAATTTATCTGTAATTTTTCTTATAGTATCGTTCTCCATTATTTCTTTTAATCTGTTCCCATCCAGTTGCTCTATATTAAGCTCAACAAGTTCCTGAATTACTTCATTTGCCAATTCATCTATATACTCTTCTTCTGTAATTTCAACTTCTTCTATTTCAACTTCTTCTTCTTCCTCCTCATCTGTTATTCTTTTTTCAGTTTTTTCCACATACGTACTTTCAACAACCTGAAGTTCATCTGAAAATTCTTTTTCCGCCTGTGCTTCTTCCGCACCTTCCAGCAGATATGCAGCAATATCATCCTGGAGCGGAGGAGGATATCCCCTGGCAACCTGTTTTATTGAATCTAAAATAACAGCCATGCCGGAGTCTTTCCTCAGATATCCTATAGCACCGGCACGAAAGGCATTTACAACATTCATCTTATCGCCGAAGGCTGTAAGTATGACGATTTTCAAAGAAGGATTAATTTCTAAAAGTCTTTTTGTAGCCTGTATGCCATCGAGTCGTGGCATTGCAATATCCATAAGAATAACATGAGGAGGTGTCTGAAGTTTTTCTATCTCTTCAACTGCCTCCATACCATTGGAAGCATAACCTATAACTTCTACCTCGGCTGACCTGTTAAGGATTGTGCTCAGAACCCTCTGATAACTCTGATTATCTTCCGAAAAGAAAACTCTTATTTTCTGACCTTCTTTCCAGGTAATAATTTTCTTCCCTGTAACAGAAGATTTTTCCGATTCCGAAGGAGTTTCTAATGTGTTTGTTTCATAACGGGATGTAAGATTTCTGCCTATAGCAGTAATAGAAACAACTTCTTCAGGTTTGATTTTTTTAGTTTTTGGTATCTCTTTTGGAGGTTCTACTTCTCTTACCTTTAAGTTTTCTATATCTTCATGGTCTTGCTGATTTTCTTCTTTAGTTTTCGTTTCTTTTCCTTCGAAAAAAGCCCATTTTGCGGCGCCGTCTTCTTTCCAGGCACCTTTAAAAAACATATCACCAACTTTACGGTTTTTTTCTTCAATAGTAAGTTCCTCACCGGTATCTTTATCAGTTTTTATAAGAGCCAGTAAGTCTGTTTTAAATATATCTGTCCAATTTTTCTTACTCATCTAATAATTAATTCATCTCTTCCTTAAGATAATGAGCAACTTCTTTATGAACAGGTCTGCCTCCGCGGGCTGCCTGTTTTATAGCTTCTTTAATTAAAGGTAATCCTGCATCTTTTCTTAAAAAACCGATAGCACCTGCATCGAAAGCGCCCTGCACATGTGATTTATCTCCAAAAGCAGTTAACATAACTATTTTTACAGAATTATTAAAGGCTAAAATCTCCTTTATGGCAGATATGCCATCCAATCGCGGCATGGCAATATCCATCAACACAACATCAGGAACTATATCCAGTTTTTTTATTTTCTCAACAGCATCTCTTCCGTCTGTAGCCCAGTCCATCAGTTCCATATCATCACTTCTTTCCAGAAGCTTCTGGATGATTATCTGAAAACTCCTGTTATCTTCGGCAAAAAAAACCTTTATTTTATTCTTTTTACCTGTAACTTCTCTCTGATCTATTAAACCGTCTGCTACAACATCTTCTTCCTGTTGATAACGGCTTCGGCATCGACCCATTTCAGTAATAGAAACAACTTCTTCTATATTCTTCTCTTCCCTTTCTGTTTTCTTTTCTTCTATCATGGGTTCGATTGTATCCTGACATGGTTCACATAATGTACTTGCAATTTCTATATTTTCTCTCGTAATATTTTCATTATCCAATTTAACAGTGCTGTATACAGTATTGACTTTTTCTTCAAAAAAAGCCCACTTTGCAACTCCTTCTTCTTTCCATGCACCGCTGTAGTAAATCTTCGAAACATCTTTACCCTGTTCCTCAGGACGGGAACGTTCTGTATCGACATGTTCTTCTGTTTTTATACATGCCAGCAAATCTGTTTTTAATAAATCTCTTATTTTATTTAAAATACTCATATAAATATTATGTAATTGTTCAATATAAAACTAGGATAATTATAGCAAGACATTAAGATAAATACAAGACAATGAGTATTACTTCTTTCAGAATATTTTTTACAGTACTCGACACAAAAATTAATTTATAGTATAATGCTTGACGTAAGGAAAGTAAATAAACTTTCACATAAAACATAAGGTTTTTATAGATAAAAAATTATTCGGATTAGATATATTTTTATGATATAATATTTTCAGAGAATAGAGGAATCAAAAGATAGGATTCAGAATAAAAAGGTGACTTCTTAACTCTATCACTAATTCAGAAAGGGTTTTACCTTGTGGAGTGTACTTTTTGTGGAAATATAAATGACCAGGCGAGTCGTTTCTGTAATAGCTGTGGAAAACCACTGAATAGACGAACAACAAATTCTACCGGCAATATTAATCCTTACAAAACAGTCGTACCTTCCTTATCCATGTTTTCAAATAGAATACCTGCGCCTGACGGGAAAGTTGATTCCAAGGGCGTTACCCTCATGGTCCATTCAGACGGGACTATTATAAATAACAAATATTCCCTTTACTATCTCACTGCAGGAGGTATGGGCGCTATTTATATGGCCCAGGATATCAATGATAGTAAATGGTATATTATAAAAGAAGCAGCGTCTACAGATAGAGAAGAACAGCTCAAACTCATGGTGTTCCTTACAGAAGAAAGGGCAACTTTAATTCGCCTGAAGCATCCTTCTATCGTAAAGGCCTATGACTTACTTATAGAAGGCGGCGCCTGTTATCTTGTAATTGAATATATTGACGGCAGGGTAATGGAACATATAATTGAACAGAACATGCCTGAATTTCTGGATGAAGAAATAGTTGTTAACTGGGCAATACAGATTGCTGATGCTCTGGATTACCTTCACAATCAGGATCCTCCTATTATATATAGAGATTTAAAGCCTGATAATCTTATGGTAGATAAAGAAGGTAATATAAAAGTAATCGACTTCGGAGCCACAAGAGTTTATAAAGAAGGAAAAGAAAGAGATACAAGAGCAATAGGAACTGCAGGATTTGCCGCTCCCGAACAATATGGTTCAGGCCAGACAGATGCACGTTCCGATATATACAGCCTTGGGGCTACCATGCACTATCTTCTGACGAACCGTTATCCCGGTGAGATGCCTTTTGTCTTTCCTCTTGCAAGATCTATCAATCCCTCTGTTTCAGACAGGATCGATCTTATCATACAAAAGGCGGTTCAACCTGATATGAAAAATCGATTTGCCAGTGCACTGGAGATGAAGATAGCTCTTTCAGGTGAAGACGGAGAGAAATGTTCTGTATGTCTAACAATAAACAAGAAAGGCTATAAATTCTGTAAAAAATGCGGTGACAAACCTTCCAGGCCGGGAAAGGATAAAATTACCGAAGAAACTGCAGAACCGCCAAAAATAACCGGAACTGAGACAGTCAGAATAAAAACGTCTGATTATAATACACATCAGGAATTACCTTCTATTACAAAACCAGCTTCAACAGTAAGAATGAAAATACCTGATACAAAGGATTATAAATCAACTGATTTACCTCTCGTAGATCATTCCTACAGAGAAGAACCTTCTTTAATGAAAGATGTAAAGACAACCTTTACACCTTTTACTTTCAGAAACGGTGCCAGAGCATATGATATTAATGAACTTATTGAACTGTGCAAAAAATATCCTGAAGAAGGACGATACTATCTGCGTAACATCAAATTTACGCCGTGGCTTATCAGTCTGGGAATACCTGATTATGCCCTGGAAGAGACAATAATGGACGTATATGATCCTGAATACGATCTAGTTTTTTTCTGTTCTATAATTTCTGAATTTCTGGAAGATATAAAATTAAGAAAAGCACTTCCTGACATGGATGAAGGAGAGCTGATCGACATAGCGATAAAACATAATCTCTCCTGTCTTCTTCCCGAGATACAGGCAAAAACAGAAAAAAAGGATGAGGAACCGGCCAGAGTTGCCAGGGTTCTCCCTGAAATTATAAAAAACGACGCAGATCAGAGTGATATGATATTAATACCTGCAGGTAATTTCCTTATGGGGAAACAGGGTGGGCAGAATAATCCAAGACATACGGTTTATCTTGATGATTATTATATAGATAAATATCCTGTAACAAATCTCCAGTATGAAAAATTCACGAAAGAAACTAAATATAAAACGGAAGGTGACTGTGGAAAATATTATTCTTCAGGAGCAGGTAACTATCCGGTAACATGTCTTACCTGGAATGATGCATGCGCTTATTTAAAATGGGCAGGTAAAAGGCTTCCGACTGAAGCTGAATGGGAAAAAGCTGCTGCAGGGCCGGAAGGTCGATTATATCCATGGGGAGAAACATGGGATCCCAATAAATGTAACAATCTTAATATTACCAGGAAAGATATAATAGCCCGTATGATGAATATAAATAATAACAGAGGTACTATACCTGTAGGTATAATACCCGAAGGTGCAAGTATTTATGGAGTGGAAGACATGGCAGGGAATGTATGGGAATGGTGCTATGACTGGTATGAAGACACTTATTATACCAAAAGCCCTTCTTCAAATCCTCAGGGGCCTTCTACAGGTAAATATAAAATTGCCAGGGGCGGTTCATGGAAAGCAAATTATGATTACTTTTTTCAATCTTCCAACAGAAGATGGGCATCTCCTCAGGACCGAATTACATTCTGCGGTTTTAGAGGAGTAAAAGATGTAACATGATAAATCGTTACGCGTCACGCTCAGTGACGCGTTTCTTCACTGCTCACTATTCAATGAAATATTAATTTAATTTATAAACAGTAGACGAAGATTTTCCGTTTTTATAATCTATTTTCACCTGAAAAAATTTAGCTTCTGACTGTTTCTTCAAATTACACTTGAAAGGATAGGCTGTTACCGTTTCACTCTGTAACTGTTCGTTACTTGAATTCATAAGGATATAATGAACCTGAGAAATAGAATTATCAGATTTTCCATCAAAGGAAGTGCTGAACAGGCCATCAGATGTAATCTTTAAATTATTCAGACGCATATTTGGCGGTAATGTCTGAGGTGCATCAGACGGGAAATCAGGCACTGAAAGAACAGGCGGCTCATAATAGGTGGGTGTATACGGAGTATAGGTTTCTTCGTAATATGGCTCCGGTGTCTTCTTTGGCGGCGGAACATAGGTAACCTTCGGAGTCGGCTTTGGCGTCACTTTTGGCTTTTCACTATAAGAAACACTTACTTTAGGAGTTGGTTTCGGCGTTGGTTCGGGATATTCAATAGTGCTTGCATAATATCTGGTTTCATTAAAACCGGGCCCGGGTACACTCGGTTTATCAGTTGAATAATTATAGGAAAGGTCTTTATCTATAGAGCTTGCAGAGGCAAGATTAAATTCCGCAGGTATTGATGTATAAAGCTGGTTAATATCATTTATAAAAGCCGGATCGTTATATGACAGTTCTCTCACTGTATCCTGCAGAATAGACGGAGAAATGGGGCCTCCTTCATAATCGCTGTGTTCTATGGCTTTCATATAAATTCTTTCCAGAGCATAGCCTTTTCCGTATGGTACAGCATATCTCGGTTGTAATCCCTGGGTTATAAGTAAATTATCCCTGAGCAGTGAAAGCCACCAGTAAGCCAGTGTGGTTCTGCTTCCGCCGGCTCCGCGAAATTTTTTTGCCATATTGCCGTCAACTGTTACTATAATATTTTTACCGGAAGGGTCTACAGACTGTATAACTACCTCTCCGCTGTTATAACCTACAATAAAGGATTCCGGCGAGTTTTTTCCGCTGTTAAGAAGATAGTTCAATCTGTCTGCTATCACCTTTGCTCTGTCATAAGGTGTCAGTTTACCGGCCTTATCTGTTATGGACATAAGCGTCATACCTGAAAATGTAACAAGCCCCCTGCCGTCATAATATTTATAATCAAAATAATCTTCACCTTTTGCAACTGAAAAGGAACATACTAACAATAAAATCACAAGACATGTTAATCTCTTCACTGAAACCATCTCCTTTAAACGTTTCTTTAAATATATTATATCAGAATAATCCTTAATGGTCTAATATAATTGGGCGGAATTTTTTTAAAAAATTTCTCCTTAAATAATACAATTCGCTATCTGATTCCGTAAAACTGTATGATCGTAAGGCCTTTTCTGGCCTGTTCCGCAAGTTCAGAAGAAGGCTCAAGATCTATAACCTTCTTAAAATAACCGGCAGCTTCTTTAAACTTTCCTGCTTTAAGATATATCAGTCCAAGTCCGTAATAAGGTTCAATGTAATCAGATTTAAGTTTTATAGATATGAGATATTCTTTCACGGCTGCTTCCATATTCTCTTTTTTATAGTAAGCTCTGCCAAGATTATAATGAACATATGCATCTAAAGGATCAATATCAATAGCTTTTTTATATTCTTTTATGGCATCATCGTAATGATCCTGATATGCATAAACCCTGCCGAGATTATAATGAACATAATATATATCGGGGTCTAATCTAATGGATTTCTTATAATGTTCTATGGCAGAGGAAAAATCTTTTTTTACCACATAATAATTGGCCTTTGTATAATAATTCAAAGGATCATTAGGATCTAATTTTATGGCTTTATTAATAGAGGTGCGTACTTCATCCAGCTTTATATTTTTTATTATATAAATATCAGATTTTCCGCGGAGTCCTTCTACGGAATTCTTATCCAGTTCCAGAGATTTCTTGAACCATTTCAGAGCACTGTCATAATCTTCTTTTCTTTTATAGCACTCCCCTATGCCGTTAGTGGCGTCTATATTATCAGGCTCGTCTTCCAGTATTTTTTTATATTCTTCTATGGCTTTATCATATTTTCTGCCTGTAATATATATGTCAGCCATTTCAAGCCTTGCCTGATGGTAATCATCCTGTACCTTGAGAGCCAGGGTAAACCATTTCATGGCATTCGTATAGTCTTTCTTTTTCTTATAGGCAATACCTACTTTTACCCTCACGGGAACACTGTTAGGTTCCAGTTCCAGTAACTTTTCATACTTACCTATTGCTTCTTTATAATTTTTCAGTATAAAATAGGAATCACCCAGGCCATTAATGGCTTCAGGATTATCTTCATTTATTACAAGTACCTTTTTATACCATATCTGGGCATTGAAAACATCTTTTTTTGCAAGGAAAAGTCTTGCCATATCCAGATGTGTTGTTTCATCATCTTTATCAATATCTAAAGCCCGTTCAAAAGACAGTTTTGCTTTATCATATTCCTTTTGCTTCAAATAAGCTTCACCGATTCCCCTGTGGGCTTTTAACGAATCGCCGTTGAGTTCTATTACTTCCTGATACCTTTTTATGGCACTATTATAATCTTCTTTTTTATAAAATTCTCTTGCTTCATCACATAAAATTTCTGCTCTTCTGTTTTTGTAATAACTGTTGCCGGTAAAATATATAATGGCACATATGACTGATAAAATTATGACATAAAAAGAAATATTCATAATTTTCGCCGTGATTTTCTTTCCCTTCTTAACAGGTGAAAGAGTCAATTCCGTATAACCGTCAGCAGGTTTAAAATCTTTAGCAAGCTCATCAACAGTAAGGGTTTCTCTGACAGGATCTTCAGATTTAAAGGGAGAAATTTCTTTTTTACCAGGAGGAATTTCTTTAACAGAATCTTCTGATTTAACGGGAGGAAACATTTTCATCTCTGTTTTTCTGCATAGTAAAAGGGCTTTCTTCATATCTGCCGCGCTCTGGTATCTATCTTCAGTTTTCATAGAAATCGCCTTCATTATTGTTTTTTCCAGATCAGACGGGTTCTGACTTATGGGGGGAAAATTGAAGGGAACATTTTCCTGGGGGTCTCTGTCTGTCATAAGATAATAAAGAGTTACTCCAAGGGAATATATATCTGACACCGGATAGGCCAGTCCCTGATATTGTTCCGGTGAAGCAAAACCGGGCGTACCCGTTATAGTTCCTGTTTTTTTCGGCTGTAATATTTTTGCAAGACCGAAATCGACAAGCATGATATTTTCCTGTGGATCTATCATTATATTTGAAGGTTTTATGTCTCTGAATACAATCGGGTCCGGCTTATGTTCATGAAGATACATCAAAAGATTACAGATCTGAACACCTAAATCTATTACATCTCCTTCCGAGTATCTTCCCTTTTCCGCCATAAGTTCCATAAGATTTTTGCCTTTTACATAATCCATAACAAGATAATAACAGTTTTTCTCAATAAAATAATCTATTATCCGCGGGATATTCTTATGTTCAAGCGTTACCAGAATATGTGCTTCATTCTGAAAACGTCTTATGGCTTCCTGTCTTTCCTGATCGTCGGAAAAATTATCAAGCATTTCTTTTACTGCACAGTCTCTTTTATGAAGCCAGTCTTCTGCAAGATACACCGACCCCATGCCCCCTTTACCAAGGGTTCCCTTTATTTTATATCTTCCTTTAAGTTCATCTCCGACAGATAACGGCATAAATTCAGTGACCAGTCATCAGTAACCAGTGATCAGTGACCGGTCATATCTTCACTGGTCACTGGTCACTGATAACTGATAACTGTTATTTCACATCCTTTCTTTTCTGAAAAAAACATGTGAGAATTAAAAATATTATAAACAAAAATGAAAGTACAGTAAAATGTTTTTGAATATTTATATCAAAAGTTTCTTCCAGTAGATCTTTCATATGCCTTGGCAGTATGTCATTCAGGCTTACAAGGCATCCGAGTAATCCGACAGACCAACGGCTCACTATAAAATTAGAAATAAACTTGCTCAGATTATCCATGTTTTTAAACGGTATTATGGCACCGGAAAATATAAGCTGCGGTATTAAAAGTATGGGAACAATACTTGTTGCCTTGTCTACGGTGGAAACTACGGAAGAAACGAGAAGGCCCATACCCACTCCTGTCAGAGACGTAAGAAAAATGCAACAGTACATATCCGCATAAAACATATAGCTACCGTTATCGGGAAATTTGACTCCCATTACGACTATGCCGAGCAGTATGGCACATTGTATGAGACATATCAGGGATAAAATGACAAACTTGGACATTACATATGGTATGACCTGGAGATTTATCATTCTTTCCCTTTCATAGATAACATGTTCTTTTATAATTTCCCTTGCCGCATTTGATGTGCCGAACCAGACAGAAACACAGATTAAAAAAAATATAAGTGTAAGGGCCGCGTTCCCATCACCTATTTTAGGATCGTCATTGAATATATCCCTTTTAAATACCAGCGCCAGAAGAATTGCTATAATAGGAGCCTGAAGGAGTACTATGGCAAGGTTTCTTATATCCTTCAGCATAATCTCGTAATATCTGCCGGACAGTATAAAAAACTGCCTGATTGAAGAGGCTCCCCTGTGTGGTATTTCTTTATGAGACAGGAGTTGAGTCGTCTTTGTTTGCAACATATCAGTTTCTTCCAGTCTTCCGAGAAGGCCTTCTTTATAGCAGGAAGATCTTTCAAATTTTTCAGCCCATTCCTTCGGACTCCCCTGTGTTTCAATTAAATTATAGATTTCAGTAAAATCATTTACCTGAAAATACGAAAAAGCCTCGTCAGGTGATCCGAAAAATACCAGATAGCCTCCCCGTGCAAGGAAGACGATCCTGTCACAGAATTTTACGTTTTTCGTAACATGTGTAACAAGTATAATGGTTCTTCCCTGATCTGCAAGTTTTCTCAATAAAGCCATCATCCTTGTTTCTGTGGCAGGGTCTAACCCGGACGTAGGTTCATCAAGAAAAAACAGATCAGGTTTCGTAAGTAATTCCACCCCTATACTCACTCTCTTCCTCTGGCCGCCGCTCAATTTTTTTATCTGAGTATATTTTCTCTCTTCCAGTTCTATTTCTTTAAGCACGAGATCTATAATATTATCTATTTCTTCCTTTTTCGTATCTTCAGGCAATCGTAAAGAGGCGGCATAATATAAAGCTTTATAAACATCCAGTTCTTCATGAACTATATCATCCTGGGGAACATATCCGAGACGGCTTCTGAAAAAATCCATTTTATCATAAAAATTCTCCCCGTTTATAAACACGTCTCCCTCGTCTCTGGGGTAAACTCCGCTCAGGGTTTTTAAAAGAGTAGATTTTCCCGCGCCGCTTGTCCCCACAATGGCTACGAACTCACATGGATGAATGGAGAGAGAAATATTATTCAATATGGTCTTGTTTTCCGAAACGGTTCTTGTTAAGTTCCTGGCATCCAGTCTCAATCTCCCTTCTTCACAGAGATTTTTTATACCTGTTCCGTCAAAAAGAAGTTTATATTTGCCTATCTGTATGACATCACCTTTATGAAGTTCTTTTTTTTCCGTCTCTATTCCGTTTACATAGAGGCCGTTTCTGCTGTTATTATCGTGAATAAAAAAGGCGCCTTCAGGAGACGAATAAACTGTGGCATGACTCCAGGAGACCTGTACATGGTTTAAATAAATGTCACTGTCCGGGTTTCTTCCTATAGTGATTTTACCTGAAGAAGAAGGCAGGCATGAAGTAAAGGCAGAAAAGAATTCAAATTCTGTATCTCCGATAGTTATTACGTCTCCTGACTGTAATTTCTGCCTTTTTATCTTCTGTCCGTTTACATAGGTGCCGTTTGTGCTGTTATTATCCTGAATAAAATAGTATTCTTCCGAAGATATTATCATAGCATGCATACCTGATATGAATTTATCTCTCTCTACTATCAAATCACAGTCAGGATAACAGCCGATGTTAATAGTTTCATTGGCAAGTTCAATAACTGTCTTATCTGATTGACCTTTACGAAGTGTTAATCTGGCACTCATAATGTTATATTATAACATAAAGATTTTCTTATGTATATTTTAGCGGGAGAAACATCCGGTAAGGATTGTAAATGCTCTCCCGCTATATGAAATTGCCTATAAATGTTTTATTCCACAACTATCTCAAAAGGTTTTGTTTCAGTTACATGTTCAGGGTTATAATATTCATAAACCCTTGAAAGAGGAACCTGAACCTTCACAGGATATTTTGCCCTCAATTGATAGGTTATATCAATATGATGAACTGTCTGAGCCTTATCGGTAATCCAGTAATCATCGTAAAGCTCTTCTTCTGCCACTATTTTTGTGAATATATTCTCTCCTGTCGATTACTCT
The DNA here is from genome assembly GCA_040217695.1 of Vulcanimicrobiota bacterium. GTDB lineage: Bacteria > Vulcanimicrobiota > SpSt-956 > SpSt-956 > JAKJGF01 > CALARM01. Next base: position 17,643 of record JBEHWO010000029.1, read on the forward strand.
CCCTTCCAACATAGAGAATATCGTAAATATCTGAAAATCAAAAAATTGACATGCATAAAAAAATACATTAAAATTATGCATAGAGGTGATGTATAATGAGAACAACAATTGACATAGACAAAGACCTTCTTGAAGAAGCCATGAAAATGTCCACTGTTAACACAAAAAAAGCTCTTATAGAACTTTCGCTTAAACTCTTCATCAAACAAAAACGTAAAGAAAGTCTGAAAGCAAAACTGGGGAATTTCGATCTTAATCTTGATTCGGACAGCCTGGAAGAGATGAGAAAAGATGATTAATTTTCTTATAGATACGTCCGTATGGATAGAGGCTTTGAAAAAGAACGGCTCTGATAAGGCAAAAGAAAGAGTAAAAAAATGTATAGATGAAGAAAGTGCTGTCATAACAGGTGTTATTATGATGGAACTTCTTGGAGGAACAATTACAAAGAAAAAATACGATGATCTGAAACTCGATCTGGACACTCTGGAATATCTGGAATCTTCAAAGGATGTATGGGATAAGGCTTCTGAGATTTCCTTCGAACTGAAAAGAAAAGGGGTAAATGTTCCAGGCACTGATATATTTATAGCTGCTATTTCTATAGCTTACGATTGTGTCCTTATTCATATGGATAAACATTTTGAATTAATAGGGAAATATACAGAGTTAAAGCATATAAAACTGGAATAACAGGATTATTGAAGAAAGCCTTAATTTCAATACATATTATAAAGATATAACCGAAAATTCTTTACCTGTTACCGGCCCTCTGATCTATATTTTAAACATAGAAAGGATTTTAAATTTAACATATAGAATTATTGACTTATTAGGGGGTGGCTTTATGCCCGTATTTTGTAGTAGCTGCGGCAGTCCTAATAACGATGAAGCCCGTTTCTGCAGCAGTTGTGGCAATCAAATCACAAAGGTAAGCATTACTCTTACAAAAGAAACAGTACTTGACGGAAGATATAAAATAATTGAATTAATAAAATCAGGCGGTATGGGAGCCGTTTATAAAGCTGTAGACAACAGGCTTGACGAACCATGTGCCGTCAAAGAAATGTTCAGCAATTACACAACCCAGGAAGATCAGGACTATGCGGAAAAAAGATTTTATCAGGAAGCAAAAACCCTTGCAAAACTCAGACACATTAATCTTCCCAGGGTTATAGATCATTTTCAACATCAGGGGAAATTTTATCTCGTTATGGATTTTATAGAAGGGGAAGATCTGGAAGCAATAGTAAAAAGAGATGGTAAAGGAGGACTTTCTGAAAAAAGAGTAGTAGAATATTCGATACAAATTCTGGATGTCCTTGCATACCTTCATAATCAGCCTTCTCCTATAGTCTACAGGGATTTAAAACCTCCGAATATTATGATCCAGCGCGGCGACGGCAAGATTATGCTCATAGATTTCGGTATAGCAAGGACTGTTCAACCGGGGTCGGTAACTAAAAAAACAAGTGTGGGCACAGAAGGTTATATTGCACCGGAACAGTATGTAGGAAAACCTGAACCGAGAAGTGACATATACTCACTGGGTGCTACCATGCACCATCTCCTTACAGGGATGGAACCCATGATTCCCTTTCATTTTACTCCTGCAAATAAAATAAATCCTCTCATAAGTGACAGGTTAAACGACCTTGTTATGAAAGCCCTGCAGATGAAACCTGAAGAGAGATTTTCTACTGCAGAGGAAATGAAAAAAATCCTCCAGGAAACACAGGTTCCTGTTGCACAGGCGGGTTCCGGACTGTCTATCGGGGTATCTCCGAGAATAACAGTCGTATCACAGCCAGAACCGGTCTACAGAACTCTTCCGAAATCCGAAGAACCGGTCTACAGAACTCTTCCTCCAAAACCACAGGAAGCGCCGGAAGGAATGATATTAATACCGGAAGGAGAATTTATACTGGGCAGTGACGGAGGAGACGCATCATGCAGACCACAGCAGAAGGTTTATCTGCCTGCTTTTTACATAGATAAATATCCTGTTTCCCATCTTATGTACAGAAAATTTGTAAGGGAAACAGGTCACAAAATACCTTTTATGGAAGAAAAAGAATTTAAAGACTACTGCTGGACAAAAGAGAAAAACTATCCTCCAGGGAAAGCCAATCAACCGGTAGTCCTTGTAAGCTGGTATGATGCCTATGCCTATGCAAAATGGGCAGGGAAAAGACTGCCGTGGGAACTGGAATGGGAAAAGGCTGCAAGGGGAACTGACGGAAGAATGTATCCCTGGGGAGATAAATGGGAAATAGGTAAGGCAAACTGCCTTACAGGAGGTATAGGTTCAACAAGTCCGAGAGAAATGTTCCCTATGGATAAAAGTGTTTACGGTGTCATGGAAATGGCCGGCAATGTAAAGGAATGGACCGGTGATTATTTTTATCCCTATCCCTATAAAGGCCCGTATAAAAAGGGGAAAATGATAACAATAAGGGGAGGAAGCTGGAGTGAAAATCCGAATTTCCTGACAGTTTATCTGAGAAGCAGAAATTTACCTCATTTTAAATATAATAATCTTGGCTTCAGATGTGCCATGGATGTGACCGGTGAGCAGTGATTTATATGAGAATCGTCACGCGTAACGCGTAACGCGTGACGGGAGGAAACAATTCTCATACCTGGTTTTGACCGAAACGGTCATGTCCGTTTTGTACATAGTAATATAACTGATAACTGGTCACTGGTAACTGGTCACTGGTAACTGGTAACTGGTCACTGATAAAAAAGGAGGCTATGAAAATGTATAATATGCTTGTAATAAATCCCGGTTCCACTTCTACCAAAATATCCTATTTCAGGGATGAAGAAGAAATTTTCACGGAAAATATTGTACATACACGGGAAGAGCTGAAAGCGTTTCATAAAATGTTCGAACAGTTCGATTACAGATATGATCTTATAATGAAATTTATGGAAGAAAAAAATATACGACCTGAAGAGCTTCATGCCGTAGTGGCAAGAGGGGGACTCATGAAACCCGTACCCGCCGGAACCTATAATATAGATGAAGCTATGATCTGCGATTTAAGAGATAAGAGTGAAGAAAGATGGGGGTTTGAGCATGCCGCAAACCTTGCTGCTCCCATAGCATATAAAATTGCCGGTTCTCGCATACCTTCTTTTATAGTAGATCCTATAACAGTAAGTGAACTGCCTCCTGTTGCCAGAATTTCCGGAGTACCTGAAATAGAATACAGAAGTACCCTCCATGCTCTTAACCTGAGGGCAGTAGGAAGACTTGTGGCACGGGAATATTTAAATAAAAGATTTGATGAAGTGAATATGATAGGTACCCATATGGGCGGAGGCATATCGGTGGCAGCCTTCAATCACGGCAAAGCCGTGGATGTTAACATGGGGGCTCTGGGCTATGGCCCCTTCTCCCCCCAGAGGGCAGGCACACTTGCCATTATAGATGTTATGAGACTGTGCTTTTCCGGTAAATATACGCAGAAGGATCTTATGAAAAAATTCATGAAAGAAAGCGGTCTTACAGGTTATCTGGGCACAGATGATGCCATAGAAATAGAAAAAAGAATAAGCAATGGAGATGAAAAAGCAAGACTGGTTTATGAAGCTATGGCTTACGGGACAGCAAAAGAAATAGCTTCTATGGCAGCAGTGCTTAAAGGTTCTGTAGACGGAATTTTTATCACAGGAGGACTTGCAAATTCAAAGATGGTTGTAGAAACCATAAAAGACATGGTAGGTTTCATAGGAAAAGTGTTTGTCTATCCCAGCCAGAATGAAATGTACGCCCTTGCACTCGGTGCTCTGAGGGTTTTAAAAGGAGAAGAAAAAGCTTTGACATATTAGCAATTCAACATGTCAACATGTCAGCATGTCAGCTAAAAATGCTGAATTGCTGAATTGCTGAAAAAGGAGTCGTAAATATGATGAAAGATTTCAAAGATATAATAAACAGAGTTAAAGGCAAAGACCTTAAAACAGTTGTCGTCGTAAAAGCAGAAGATAAAGAAATATTGCTGGCTGTTACAGAAGCAAAGGATATAGCAAAATTTATTCTCGTAGGTGATGAGAATAAGATAAAATCTATTGCAGGAGAGCATGGATATGATATTTCATCTGTGACAGTCATAAATCAGAGTGATGAAAAACAGGCACTACTCGAAAGTTTAAAACTTGTAAGAAACGGTTCTGCTCATATAGTTATGAAAGGGAAACTGTCAACGGGAAATTTGCTTAAAGGGATACTGGATAAAGAAACAGGTCTCAGAGGAGATAGAATTCTGAGCCATTGCCTCGTATGTAAAATATCAAAATACGACAGATTTATGTTTGTAACAGACAGTGGTATGAACATTAATCCTGATATTAAAATGAAGATTGACATATTAAATAATGCTGTTGAACTGGTCAATACATTTGGTATAGATAAACCAAATGTCGCCGTCCTTTCCTTTATAGAGACAATAAATTTTGACATGGCAGAAACGATAGACGGAGCAGTGCTGTCCAAAATGGCTCAGAGAGGACAGATAAAAAACTGTGTAATAGACGGCCCCCTGGCCATGGATCTGGCATTATCTTCAGAATCTGCGGAAATAAAAGGGGTAAGTTCACCTGTAGCAGGAAAGACCGATATATTCCTTGTGCCAAATATAAGTGCCGGAAATATGATGGGGAAAACTCTTATGTATACGGCAGAAGGAGAATTCGGCGGTATAATACTGGGCGCGAAGGCTCCTGTAGTCATGTTATCACGGTCCGATCCTGCTTCAATAAGACTTAACTCCATAGCACTCGGTGTTATGATGTGTAAATAAAGAGGATTTTAGTGGTTATCTGTTGAATAAATGAGAGGTAAGAAAATTACATAGGGGGGACAATTATGCTAGGTAACATAAAAGACATGGTGTTAGGACGCAGCCAGGGCGCCTTTTATAACCCCAATCAATATGATCTGGATAAAGAATTTGAAAAATATCGTAATGTTGTAGAGAAAAGTGCAGGTAAATTAGATACCAATGCCATATTCAGATTGGGCAGACTTTATCAGGAACAGGATAATGTTCAACTGGCTTTCGAAAATTACGAAAAAGCTCTGAGTATAGATCCGAGTAAATCGGAAATACATTATAATCTCGGCAATCTTTATTTCAGAGAAGGTCAGTTTCAGGAAGCGGAAAAATCTTTTGAAAAAGCAGTAGAATTGAATAAAAAAGATGTTTATGCCATAAATGCACTCGGCAACACTTACTGCAGACTAGGGAAATACGAAAAAGCTATCGAATACCATGAAAAAGCCTTAAAACTGAGGCCGAATGATGCTTTTGCCTATAAAGGTCTTGGCACTGTTTATCTCTACAGTCAGAATTATCTTAAAGCAATAGAATTTTTCAAGAAAGCCCTTGAAGCGAAACCTGATTTTGCCATTGTCCATCAGATGATGGGCAGAGCCTATCATTCCCAGGGGAAAATAGACGATGCTATTTCTTCCTACAGAAAATCTCTCTTCCTGGATCCCTCCCTTGTAGCTTCCCATGAAAGTCTCGGAGAAATTTATAAAATACAGAAAAATTATGACGAAGCTCTTAAAGAGTATAAAGAGGCTATAAATAAAGAACCGCAGAAATGCGCCTCCTCTCGCAGAGCTCTCGGAGAAATTTATTATATACAGAAAAAACTGGATGAAGCCATAGAAGAATTCAAACAGGCCATAGAACTGGATATAAAATACGCATGGGCTTACTGGAATCTCGGACTTGCTTACAGAGACAAGGGAGAGATGGAAAAAGCTGTTACAGCATTTCAGAAAGCCGTAGCAATAGAGCCGTCTTCTGCTTTATACCATAGATGTCTCGGAGAAATATACCAGTCTCAGGGAAAAGCAAAAGAAGCCATTATGGAATTCCATAAGGCAATAGAACTCGATCCTCTCTATGCAAGTGCCTATTCAAATCTCGGCGATACCTATCGCCTTATAGGAAAAATAGATGAGGCAATACTTGAATATCAGGAAGCAATAAAGATAAAACCGAATTTTGCTCTCGCTCACTGCAATCTCGGCTCATGCCTTTATGACAGAGGACAGATTGAACAGGCTATAAAAGAATTCAATTTAACCATACAGTTGGAGCCCAGGATGCCTCAGGCATACAGTAATCTTGCCCTTGCATATTACAGCCAGGGAGAGCTTGATAAAGCAGCAGAACAATATATTAAAGCCCTGAAGCTGGATCCTCATATGGATCTTGTTCATTGCAGTCTTGCCTCTGTATATCAATCTCAGGGGAAACTCTCTGAAGCAATAGAGGAATATAAAAAGGCAATAGAACTGGAACAGGACCTGGTTCTTGCTCACAGAGGACTTGCTTCTGCCTATTATACCAAAGGGGATCTGAAAGATGCAGTGGAAGAATATGAAAAAGCAATAGAAATGGAAAAAGATAATGCCATAACACATTATAATCTAGGTCTTGTTTATTATGACCTGAAAGATTTCGAAAAAGCAAAGGAAGAATACAGGAAGGCTGTGGCAATAGAACCATCTCTCCCGGCAGCTCATTTTGCACTCGGTAATATTTACCTTGAGCTTAATGAACTGGATAAAGCCCTTGAATGTTACAAAAAATCCGTTGAACTGGAACCGGATAAAGCCATAAATCATTACAGCCTGGCCCTTGTTTTCGACAGACAGGGAGATGTAAAATCTGCAATCCATGGATATATAAAAGCCATATCTATAGATCCTGAAAATACCTATGCCATAAGGAATATGATTAAAGGATACCTGAAATTCGGGAAACTCAATGATTTAATAGATAAATTCCATAAGAAATCCGACACAGAACCTGATGATACAATGATATATTTCTGTCTTGGCATAGCCTATTATTATTCAGGTGATATTGATAAAGCAGAAGAATATCTTGAAAGAATGGAAAAAGAAAATTCAAAACTCCCTCTTATGAGAGAATATATAGGAGATATTTGCTATAAAAAAGGCGACACTGAAAAAGCAGTAAAATTAATAAGAGCGTTACTGGTAGAAGAACCATATAATGCAGATCTTTATTATAAGCTCGGTTATTATCTCAGAAAAATAAAAGAACCATGGCAGGTAAGAGAGCCTCTTATGAAGGTAGGTCTCCTCAAACCACATTCTAATATTGCCTTTGTCGCTCAGGCTATTGTGAACTTTGACAGTAACAATTTGAAAGAAGCGGAAAAACTGGCAAAAATGGCCATAGAACAGGAACCGGCCTTTGCAGACGCCCATTATATACTGGGTCAGATATTTGAAGGTCAGCAAAAAAAGAAACTGGCCCAGAAAGAGCTTGAAATGGCCCTTTCACATGATCCGGCCCATATTGATGCAAAGAAAGCTCTTGAAGAACTTAAATAGTGAGTAGTGAGTAGTGAGTAAGATGTCTCCTGCCCCCTATTTAGGGGTTGTCAAGAAATAACCCAATCATATTTACGTCTATATCGTGACGCGTAACGCGTAACGCGTGACGCGAGGATGATAACCGTTCTAACAATTTGCCAGGGTTATTTTCTTACAGTTCCTTACTACCATGGGTTGGGCTTATCCTTTACTATATATCCCTCAAAGGATACATTTTTTAATCCTGACAGAGTCCCTTCCCCATCCCTTTCTTTCCAGTAAATAGTTACTACCATATGTTTTATTTCACTTATATCGAATCCGTTGCTCCATGGTTTTATTTCAACAACAGGTATAAAAACCGTTCTTTCTACTGTAACAGGTTCAAGAGGCTCAAGAATATCATTGCCAAAGCCGTCTCTGTTAAGATCATAATCGGGAGCACGATGGTAGAAATCATTACCGGTGCCATGATAAGTTCCGGAAGGCAATCCAAAATCATTGGGGTCAACAGAATGATGAACAAATATTCCTGTTTGACTGCCGGGGTCAGGGTAAAAGGTAGAACCGGAAGCAGTACCGGGATAAAAAGGTATCATACTGAAATTTCCTTCATAAGCTTCAAACTGTGACTGTGCAAGATTTGTAGCTATAGATACGTTTTCTCCTTTTTTTACTGCCATTAATCCATGAGACATAACTCCGGTAACTATTACTATTGCAGTGGAAAGTATAACAAGAGAAATCAATATTTCAATAAAAGACAGGCCTTTGATAAAAGACAGACGAAGGTTCATGTTCTTTCTCTCCTTTATTTATTAAGTTCGTAACGCGTGACGCGTGACGCGTGACGCGTAAAGATATAATATAAAGTGAAGCATCTTCAGAAGTAACAGACTTTTACCTGGAGCAATATCATGCGGTTGTTATCGAGTTCTGTCACGCGTTACCAGTTACGCGTCACGCTTCTCATATAAATTCCCTGTCAATTTTTAAGTTCCTGTAATTCTTTCTTTATCTCTTCTCTTGCTTTAACATCTGATTTTTTGTTGGCAAGATCCCAGGCTCTGTAAAATGCATTTTCGGCCTTATCTCTCATATTTCTCATTTTAAAAAGTTTTCCGAGATAAATATAGGCATCCAGGTAATCAGGATTGATTTCTATTGCTTTTTCCAGTTCTTTTCTGCACATAAACCAGTCCTGTTCATGGAAATAAATAATACCCAGGTTTTTATGAGGTTCCGGGTAGTTTTCATCGATTTCAATAGCCTTATTAAATTCTTTTTTTGCAGATTCGTAGTTTTTTACTTTCAGATAATCTTCACCCATTTTATTAAATATAGTGGCGAAACTCGGATTGAGGCCTTTCATTTTTTCTATTCTGTCGTGGTCTATATAAATACTTTCTTCTATTTTTAAAGCAGAATTTTTTTTCTTTACTTGAGGAATTATTAATTCTATTTCCGGGGTAATCTCCTGTTTATCCTGAGTTTCTACAGGGATTAATTTTTCTTCCATCAGATCTTCCAGTTTTTTCTCTTTCTCATCAAATCCAAGGTCTATAAATTCATATTTGGGATCAAGTTCTATAGCTTTTCTATATTCCTGAAGAGCAAGATCCAGTTTCCCCATTTTTCTGTATGTAAGTCTCAGGGCATAATGGGCTCTTGCATTGGCGCTGTCAAGCTCCACTGCCCTTCTGTATTCTGACTCTGCCAGTTCCAGCTTATTTTCTTTATAATATTGATCACCCGATTCTATATAGGCTTCTGCATCTTCTATGGAAACTATTCCATAGGAAAGAGTTTTGATATGAGACGGAATTTCATCTATAGATAAAACTATAAGATCAGGATAGGAATATTCGGTAAAACGCTTCAAATGAAGCCTTGTTTCAGGCGAAGAAATCAGTACAGGTTTCAGGCCAAGTTCCTTAAATTTCTCTATATTCTCAGTAAGAGAAACACGCAATTTCCTTCTCAATTCCGGATCAAGTTCAAGAGTAACTCCCTGCTCTGTTCGTATGATACCTTTCAGGAATATTCTCTCCATTCTTGCATCGGCTGTCATAACTGTTATAGTATTACGGTCGTCTTTATAGTCTTTACATATATAACTGCCAAGAGAACGGCGGACATGTTCGGTTAAAAGATCAGTATCTTTTGTAAGATGGGAATAATCTCCCAGAGTTTCCAGAATATTAATCAGGGGACGAAGCGATACTTTTTCCAGAAGTAAATTCTTTAAAATCCTACTCAGGTCACGAAGAGAAAATACTCCCGGTACAAGCTGTTCAATAAGAACAGGATGACTGTCACGGAGTGTATCAAGGAGAAACTGCGTCTGTTCCAGCCCAAGGAGACGATGAACATATTTAAAAGCTATCAAACGAAGATTATCTATTATTATATCTACTGGAAGATATATTCTGCATCCTTCTTTTACAGCTTTATCCTTCAGCGAAGGTTTAATCCATATACCCTGAGTTCCGCCCGGTTCAGTACCCTTTGTACCTTTAAAAGAATACAGACATTCTTCCGGCCCCCATATGAATATGAGAGCCTTATTTATATAACCTCCTGCAACAGAAAGATCCTCCATCTTTATATCGTAATGTTCTTCATTCCCCATAAGAGAAACTGTTATAGAAGGAGGAATAAAACCAAATCGTTCGGCTATATCCTGCCTGAGATGAAAAATACCATCTTCCAGCTCAGGAAGTAATTCTTCCATATTTGCCGGTATATCTATATTTATAAGAGAAACACTTTTAAAAGTTATCTCTTTACTATGATTTTTTTGTCTGTTCTTCTTCACCTTTTTCCTTCTTTTTCAGAGAAACTCTGAATTGTTCTTCACCTTTTCAATATTCAAATTACTTAGTTCTGACAGCGGTAAATACGACAACGGATAATCTGTAATCCTGTCTCCTCCCGTCACGCGTCATGCGTTACGCGTCACGACTATAACCGGGGGAATATTTACCGTCATAAGCACTTAGCAAATTATGATTATCCTCCCGTCACGGGTTACGCGTCACGGGTCGCGATTATACTGACAATCCTAAGCTTCTTCCTGTTCTTCTTTCTCTTTATTTTTAAGATCAGGTCTGAATTCATTGCCACATTTTACACAGAATTTGTGTTCCGGCTTTAAAATAGTAGCCTCACATTTAGGACATTTTAAAAAGAGTTTTTCCCCGCAGAGAGGACAGAAATCATATTCGTTATCAGAGGGATACCAGTGTTCTTCATTTTTAGGACATAAACAAACTGACATATTTACAGACATCCTTTCTTAATATAGCTAAATTGGTTAACAAAGTATATCAAAGAAAAAGGAATATTGTCAAGAGAATTAAAAAAGGCCTCCTCCTCCGTCTTCTTCCCCGCCTTCTTCTCCGTCGTCCTGCTGAAAGAACATATTTGTATTATCATTCATACCGGGTATTTCAGATATAAGATTTATATTGGAAATATGCATGAACGGTATATTTATATTATAAGGATTGGGGGCATCATTTGTAATTGCACCTGTCACATTGTAATAACCCGGTTTAACCTTACCTTCTTCCTGTCCAAGATCTATGAGAGCAAATTGCTGATTATCCTGTGTCTGTAACATATAATAACCGATACCGCCGACAGATCCTATGGGTCTGAACATTATCATTCCCATATACTGCTTTTCCTGGTTCTGATTGTTCTGTTGAGTTGTATCCTGCTGTATCTGTGAATTGGCGGCAGTTGCAGGTTCTATTTTCGTTATTTTAAGAGGAGTACCCATGTTTCCGCTCTGTGAAGTCATGGCATAACCTTTAACATTATATTTACCTTCTGCAATCTGTCCCGGTGCTATACCTGTAAGAGAATAATAGGTTTTATTATTATTCGCGCCTGATACTTCCAGAAGATAGGTAGATGTACCGCCATAATTATAGAAAAAGACATTGCCTGTAAGCAGTAACTCTCCGTTCTGACCTGTCTGTGAAGCTCCTAAAAACTCCATACGGGTAACCTGAAAAGGAATAGGGCCTGTATAAAGAGGATCATTGATGGAAGGCAATCCTGTTATTCTGTATTTGCCTTCCTTTATCTGTCCCTGCTGTCTGGGTAAATTGACAAGACTGTACTGTTTACCGCCTGATATGAAGACATAATATCCTCCGTTTGCATTCACAAATTTTATCTCGCCGATAAATTCCGATATGTCCTGTGAAAAGACTATGGAATGAGCCAGAGAAAAAATTAAGAGGAACAATAAAAATTTATTTTTAAACATAAGCATCAATCCTTTCCCAATATATATAATTTTAACACCGGAACATGTAAAAAACAATACTATTATAGTTAGTTCAACAACTTATTTATATGAGAATCGTGACGCGTGACGCGTAACGCGTGACGCGAGGACAATAACCATAATTTGCCAGAGTTATTTTCTTACAGTCCCTAATTGTTCTAACAATCTGCCGGGGTTGTTTTTCATGCAATCCTTAGCTATCAACACAGTTTCTATTATTCTCATATAAAAGGATTATATCACATGGAAGAGAATTTAATATATATCGTGACGCTGACACGCGTCACGCGTTACGATCATATAAAAGGATTATGTCACATGGAAGAGAATTTAATATATATCATGACGCTGACACGCGTTACGCGTTACGCGTTACGATCATAATACAGAGAGGTTTGCACTATGAAAAAACTTATTCCTATTCTGTTACTGTTTCTCTTTTCCTTCACCCCTTCAATGGCTTCACTGGAGAAAGGGGAAACTGCCCCTGACTTTAACACAGCAGAGCAAAACGGAAAAGAGATAACCCTTGAAGATTACAATCAAAATAATTTATTTATTTATTTCATAAAGTACCTTGATGAGCCCGGTAAGAGAGAGATAATGTCTATGAACAAATTAAAATCAGACTTTCCCGGAGCATTTTTAAATATTATTATAATCACTGCAGATGAAGAGTGTTATAATACATTATCGTCATATACAAAAGAACAAAATATAAATTTTCCTGTCATACTGGATAAAGATAAAGTCATACATGGTATTTATAATATAGAAAGACAGTTTCCTGTTCTCTATTTAATAGGTAAAAACAGGAAAATAATTTCCTCCAGAACAGGTTTTTTGCAGCCACTGGATAAATTCTTTACCATGTCTATGAAAGAAATAGGGCAGGATTTAAGTTATACCCCTGCAAAATCAGGCAGGCCCTGGCTTGGTATGCTTATTATTCAAATGCCTGACTATCTGAAAGAATTTTACGGTGTTACGAAAGGGCTTCATGTAGGAAAGGTTATTCCGGCTAGTCCTGCCCAGGGTGCAGGGTTTCAGACAGGTGATGTTATAATAAAATTCGATGGTACAGAAGTGGAAGAAGAAGGACAGATTAAAGATATACTGGAGAACAAACATATTGGAGATGAAGTCAATATAGTATTTGTAAGAAGAAAACCTGTGCCTGTTATATTCAGTATCAAAAAAGAACCATCAATGGGATGGGATATAGATAATATCCCTGACATAATGAAACCTATTTATTCTGCAGAAAAAGGGCTCATAATCAAGGACATAAAAGAGAACAGTGCATCGGAAAAAGCTGGCATGAAGAAGTTTGACCTTATCCTTTCTGCAAATAAAAAAGAAATAGAAACAGAGGAAGATCTGCAGCAGGTAACGGATATGGGAGGAGATACAATCAATCTTCAGGTTATACGCCTGGTAACTGAATCA
>JBEHWO010000030.1:0-30566 GCA_040217695.1 Vulcanimicrobiota bacterium
CACAGTAATGTATAAAATTCGATAGAATTTTATACATTACTGTGATATAATATTTATCGAGATAAGGACTAGAATTTAATTAATAGTCTCTTTCCTCGCATCACGCATTATGCATTACGCATCACGATTATAAAGGAGAAACACCTATGAGATGTCCGAGAGATAAAATGCCCATGGAAGAAACAGTATGTGAAAACAAGATTCTCGTAGATACATGTTCCTACTGTGACGGCATATGGCTTGACAATGAAGAGTTAAAGACCCTTACAGGCCTTGACAGAGATATTCTGGAAGGAGAAAAAATAAAGGGTGACATAGAGTGGGATGAAGTGCTTGCCTGTCCTGTATGTAATATTGAAATGGAGAAACGGTATTTTTCTAAAGAGAAAAGTGTCAAAATAGACAGGTGTCCGTCATGTCTTGGTATATGGCTTGACACAGGAGAAATGACACCTATACTTGAAATAGTCTATAAAATAAAAGAAGGGCTGCGTTAAAAAGAACCATCAATATCTATCATTTCCACTCCGTCCATATAGATTTTTTTTGTCGGTCTTTCCATGGTTCTGAGTTTGGCCATAACGCCTACTATTCTTTTAAGCTGATCTTCTATTGTCTGCAGCAGGTTGCCTAGTTCTTCTCTGCTTATAGTATCTTTTTCTGCCTTTAATATCATTACATTGCCGAGTACGGAGGTCATAGGGTTATTTATTTCATGAGAAATAGATACGATTATCTGTGATATTGTATTAAGTTTTTCAGCTTCTATGAGTTTTTGCTGTGTATCGATAAGCTGGCGATTTTTTTCTTCCAGATCAAAGGTTCTGTCTTTAACCTTCTGTTCCAGATTTTCATATAATCCTGCAAGTTCTCTTGTCATCTGATTGAAAGCATTTGCCATAAGCCTGAGTTCATCCTGTCCGTCTATGGAAACAGAATAAGAAAAATCACCTTTTGCGATGGATTTTGCACCTTTATCCAGGGCTTTAAGCGGTTCCGTAATACTTCTGGTTACGAGAAAACTCAGAGATCCTGCCAGAACAAGAACTATAAGAGAAGCCAGAACTATGGACCATATGGCACTGTTTTCCACATTTCTGGTTTTTTCTATATATTTTTTATCTTCCTTTCCTACCTCACGGGTTATGGAAATTACATTACTATCAATTCTTTCAATAAATGATTTTATCTGATTTTTAACTCTTAATTTTACAGCAAGCCAGTCATTAAGTTGTGCCAGTTCAATTATTTTCCTGATCTGTTCCGGTAATAAATCTCTCATACTTATAAAAGAGTTTATTATATGCCTGTTCTTATATTTTTCCTTTTCACTGTAACTCAGAACATTTATGGCGTCCTGAATATACCTCTCAAAATTATCCAGTTCGCTATTACATTGAAGAAGCATATCCATATCCTGCATTGATGTACCTCTTTCAAGAAGACCGGTTATATGTAAAATACTGTTATATAATTTTAAAAGAGATATCTCCTGATTATGTTCATATATAAGGAGAGTTGTCTGGTGTCTTATTGTATCAATATAAAAAATACCTACGGAATTTCCGAGTAATCCCAGAAGTAAAATGAAAGAAAAACATATGATAAGACGGGAACCTATATTAATATTTCTCAACTTTAAAACCCCTGTTCCGAAACTATCTTTTCTATGGACTGTGCCATACGTGAAGTAGCGATATCAGGTTTCACTTTACCTTCCAGTGCATAATGAACCTCCATCTGAATAATCCTGGATATTCTGCTATATTCAGGATGAACAGGTCTGGGACGGGCAAGTTTTACAATATCAAATAAATAGGATATAGAAGAATTTACTTTTATTATATCCTCATCATAGTAACAGGATTTCCTTGTCGGGTTCTGCCCCAGTTTAATGGCTTTAAAACATTGCTGTTCTTTACCTGTAAGAAACTCGATTAACCTGAAAGCTTCTTTCTGATGTTTACAGCCAGAACTTATTACCAGGTTCCATCCACCCAGAGCAGAAACACTTTTATAGCCTTCTTTACCTGCAGGAAGAGGGGCAATGGCAAATTTACCTTTAACCGCAGACATCTCACTGTTTAACAGTGTATAGGCGTAAGGCCAGTTTCTCATAAATACGCTGTTACCGCTCTGAAAATAATTTCTTCCGTCTTCTTCCTGAAAAGCTGTTATACCTTTTGATGATATGGTAAGCATATCACAATAAGTGGTCAAACCTTTTACAGACTGAGGACTGTTCAAAATTACTCTGTTACTGTCGGAGATTACATCTCCACCGTAACTCCATACATACTCAAGGTAATTTGCCACAAGTCCTTCGTATTTGTCTGCCTGAAATACAAAACCTACCATATGGGGATGTTCTTTGATTTCATTTTTAACAATCTCTTTAGCTATTATCTTAAGCTCATCCCAGGTACGGGGAGGTGAAAAACCGTATTTATCCAGAAGATCTTTTCTGTAGTAAAGAACACCTGCATCTGTAAACCAGGGGAATGCCACTATATTACCCTTCCACGTATTTGCCTTTACCGTGCTGTCGAGAAAATCACTCATGTCGATAGTGCCTTCTATATAATCATTTAAAGGCAAAATCCATCCGTTCTGGGCAAATTCAGTAGTCCAGACTATGTCTGTTACATAAACATCTACGCCTGAATTTTTATCTTTTAACCAGTCTACATATCTCTTATATCTTCCTGTATCGGTTTCAGGTGTTTCAAGAAAATCTATGTTAATATCGGGATTAAGTCTTTCAAAAACAGCCAGTTGTTCTTCCAGTACAGAAAAATCCGACCCTATAGAACCGCTGGCTATACTGACGGTAATTTTTTCTGTATTTTCTGTCTTACAGCCTGTTATTATAAAGAGAGAAATTAATATAAAAATAAAATATCTCTTCTCAATCATCAGTCTTACTCTATATTTCTATATCAAGGACATTGGAAACAGTTCCTATAATGACATCAGGATCAAAGGGCTTTGTTATATAATCATTGGCTCCGCATTCCATTCCCATTTTTTTATCGATTTCCTGCCCCCTGGCTGTCAGAAGTATTACACAGATATTCTTAAAATCAGCATCTTTTTTTACTTTACTGCATACATCATAACCGTCCATTTCAGGCATCATAACATCCAGAAAAACAAGGTCAGGTTTTTCTTTTTTTATAACCTCTATGGCTTTAACTCCGTTCTCTGCAGTAAATATTCTTACACCTCTGTCAGTAAAATCTTCAAGAGCCTGTTCCATAAGGATTCTCATATAAGGCTCATCGTCTACTATTAATATTTTTTTAGACATACATACACCTCCTTAAACATACAGGGGATTTGTAGCAGAAATAGCATATACTGCTAACGTCGCAAGGGTAGTCATAACTTTATAGTCTTCTGAAGTATATTCGAAAGGTTCTTCAGTACTGATATTCATAACACCGATAGTCTCATTTCTAAGTTTGAGAGGTATACAGATCAATGAACTTATTCTGTTCTTTCCTTTAACAAAACGGGGATCTTTCTGTAAATTATTTATTATCTCACCTTTTCCTGTAACAAGTACAGTACCTGCTATACCTTCACCGGGTTTTAACGTTATTTTTGCATCATAATTCTTTCCGATACCGGAAATAATCTCAAGAGTTCCTTTGTCTTTATTCAATAACATTATAGATGCACTATCGGCTTTAATAAGCCTTGTTGCTCTTTCCAGAATTAATTTACCTGCTTCTTCACTGTTAAGACTGGTTATACTTTCTGCTATATCGTAAAGAAGACTTACCTCTTTATATTTATCAAGTAGTTCGCTGGCAAGAGATCTTTTCTCATAATCCATATAGGTCAGATAATTGATAAGAGAAACAACAGAAAAAGTTTTTTCTGCTCCCGTCACCCAGCCTATAATATCATTTATACCTTCTACAGGATATTTCTCGAAACCTTCTTTACTTTTTTCCCCCAGTAATAGATTCTCTTCTAAATCATAAATACCTATATCGGAGTTTATGGCTTTAATAATAGAATTTAAAATGGAAGAGACTTCTTTTCTGGACATGAATTTTTTAAAATCTATTTCAGGCAAGAGACTCACCTCTCTTTATAAATTAGGTCTGGGGCTTCAGGTCTGGGGGTTCAGGTTTCATAAACCCAACACCCGGCACCCAACACCATCAACCTTTAAAAAATGAAAATTCCTATATTCTTAAAATACTTCATCATTCAACGGGATAGTAAAAGAAAAATTACTTCCTTTCCCCGGCTCACTTTCGACCCATATTTTGCCGCCTGACTGTTCTACAATCTTCCTGCATATAGCCAGACCGAGACCGGTTCCGCACGGTTTATTCGTAAGTCCGTTAACTACCTGCTTGAACTCATCAAATATACTGGCATGATGTTCTCTGTCTATTCCTATACCTGTATCTATTATACTGAATATTATTTCGCTATTATTCTTTTTTACCCTGCATATTATGGAACCTTTATCTGTAAATTTTATTGCATTTGAAATTAAATTAATTAAAACCTGCATTATAGTATATTTATCACTCATAATCTCCGGTAAATCTCCCTGAATATCTTTTATGAAGTCAATTTCTTTATCCTGTAACAGAGGAGCGACAGAAGAACTTATATTGTCTATAATCTCATAAACAGAACAGAGTTCTTTTTTTAATTCCATATTACCTGATTTCAATCTGGCCATGTCAAGAATATTATTAATAATAGACGTCAACCTGTCTCCTTCCGATGCGATTATATCCAGATTGGTAAATATCTGTTCTTTTGATTTTTCCAGATGGTCTGCATCGGATTCCGCAGAAAAAATCTTTTTTAATTTCTTTTTGATAATTTTTGAAAAGCCGACGATTGATGTAAGAGGTGTCCTCAATTCATGTGATACTGTAGATATAAAAGAAGATTTAAGTTCATCAAGTTTTCTTAATTCCCTGTTTGCATCCTCAAGCTTCACAGTTCTTTCCTGCAATTCCTTATGAGAATCTTCAATGGTATCAAGCATTTTATTGACTGTAATTGCAATATTTGCCAGTTCATCCTGACCTTCTACGGGAACACGTAAAGACAGGTTCTTTTTTTCTCTTATAAAAATCATACTTTCTTCCAGATGACTCAAACGGAATAATATTACCTTCTGTAACATAATAACCAGACCGGTACCGAATAAAATACCTATAACTAAAATTACAGTAATGAAATAAAATACAGTAATTTTGCCATGTTTATAAATAGTTCTTTCACTTTCCACCCTTATAATAAGGCATGGTTTATTATAAATATCGTTAACAGTGGCATAGCCCATTACAGTATCAGCATTTACAGGATTCACAACAACAGAATTACCGGGTCCGGTAAGAACCTGTAAAGCCTTTTGAAAATCATCGGGAAGATCTGTTTCTTTAACGGAATGAATACTTATCCTGAGCCTTGTTGTATCTGAAAGGGATTTTATGACGGAAGAATCCAGATAATTACCCATAATCATGACTCCATTCGCAGGGCCTGTCTCATCCGTATGTAAAATCGGCTTTGAACTTATGAGCATGGGGCCTTCATCAAGAAGAATAATACCTGACACAGTACTTTTAAGGCTTTTATGAGCAAGTAATATTTTGCCGGGAAGTAAATGGGATTTTAAAGACTGTGGAACAGGTACTTCACACCCTCTGTCCAGATCAACACATTTGCTGAAAACAATCTGTTTCGACCTGTTAACAAAGAGCATAAGATTCATTTTTAAATTGATAAAGGTATTATCCATAAGATTGGACTGAATATATGGATTTTTCACAGGGGAATCCACAAAGTCACATGTGTCATCCCAGTAAGCCCAGTCTTTCAGGGTTATGTTTATGGAAGTAATTTTGTCTGTCAGAGCATTCACTGCTCTCTGAACATTCACAATGGTGTCAGCTTCTTCAAGGCCGGAAAAACCTTCCAGGATTATCTTTTCCGAAGAAATATATAACAGGAACAGAAGCAGAACAAGGGCTGTAAATATAAGTAATAATGTTTTATTTCTTAAAGACATAAAATCAATACAAATCTCTCTTCCCGAACTGTTATAAGATGAGCGATGCATAATCTCTAAGTACCGTAACAGATAAATTAGTAACCAAAATCTTATATATCGTGACGCGTAACGCGTGACGCGTGACACGTCACGCGGGAGCAAAAACTTTATATAAGCACATGATACGTAATTTTTTGGATACTCTTTTACCTGTGTGGTAATAAGCTGATAAACACATGATGTGCCAATCACTGCTCACAAAAAGATATTTCTCTGATACTGACAACATTCCTTTCTTTTTATATTAAAATTATTTTAGAATAATTAAATAAAGAAAGAACTTCCCGTTGAAGGAAAGTTTTGTTTTCTGGCGAAAGTTTTATATTGTGAGTCGTGAAGAGTGAAGAGTGAAGAGTGAAGAGTGAAGAGTGAAGAGTGAAGAGTGAAGAGTGAAATTTACGCGTCACGCGTGACGATTATAGTATCACGCATTACGCGTCACGCGTCACGATTATAAATAAAGGGAGGTGAATTTAATGGAACTCGGTTATTGTCATTGCTGCGGAACCCAGAATCCACCGGAAGAAAAAAAATGCAAAAAATGCGGCGCAGAAATCATAAATCTGGATAGAAGCTCGAATATATTCCAGGGGCTCAGAAGCGGCGTCATAGCAGGAGCAGGTATGGGAGTAGTGGGAGCAATTCTTTCTGCCCTGTGGGGAGCAGCATTACTCGGAGCCACAGGAGGAGCCATACTATTTGTTCTTGCATTTATTTACTGGGTAATAGCAGGTATAATCATAGGAGTAATAGCAGGTGCGACAGGTTCACTCTGTTTTTATCAAAATATTGCCAGTATCGGCGGTATAGTAGGATTTCTCGGAGGTCTTGTTTTTGGAGGAACATGGTATGTCAACATAGCCCTTGGAGCCGCTACGGGATATCTGGCATCTTATATAGAAAGAAAACATTTCAGAAAAATGACATGGCTATGAGTAATGAAAATAAAGATCAGAAAAAAAATGCCGGTATTTCTTTTATACAGGCTTTAAACACTCCTAAAACTTTCACATCTTCCACAAGCGGTGCATGGAATCTTATGAAAAACAGAATGATGAAAAGTGAAGTGGAAGAAGGGAAAAGCGATGGGAGTGATGTTTTCGAGGCAGAACATAAAGAAAATAAAGAGGTAAAAAGAGATAGCCGTGATAATTTTCAGAGTGCTGCTCTGCTGGTTTCACATACTGACGGACTGGATAGTTTTCAGGAAAAAAATAAAGAAGAAGTTAAAGAAAAAAATAACATCGATAAATGGGAAAGACATTACACACCTCCCGTACTTCCCGGAGAAGATATAGTCGCAGGTAAAGAAGAAATCAATTTTAAGGAACAGGATATATTTTCATCTGTTTCAAATGAAAAAGAAGGATTTTCTCATGAAACGGATTCTGCCTTATACATCCAGTTCTGTCAGCTTATTCCCGCTCTGGAACAAAAACTCATACCTTTTGAAAAAAGACAGGATTACCTGAAGGAAATAGAAATTTATATAAAGAAAAAAAAGAAATCATTGAATCGATTATATAACCTGAAAAATCCATCAGAAGAAAAAATAAAATTTCTTACAGACAGAGCTTTTAATGTATTTTCACAATCTCTGAGTGAACTGGGATTTTATCTTCGCGATGATTCTCACATACATCTCACCCTGGCAGGACAGCTTTCTTCGGAAGGGAATAATCTATTCCTTAAAGCAAGAAAAGAGTTAAGTAAACATGTTTAATTTAGGTAAAATACCAGGTTTAAGTGTCAAAACAGATATTACAGGAGAGGTTCATTCAAAACCTGATATAAAAATCCTTACAGCAGAAATTTCTTCACTCTTCGGCAGAGACATAGAACATCTGAGTTCTGTTCCCGCAAGTAAGGGAGAAATGACGGTAAAGCAGAATTTACCTGACATAAGAGAGGAAACTGTACTTGTACCGAAAGATATCCCGAAAGCTAAAGAAGATGAATTTACCTTTGCATCAGTGGCAGGTTTCACAGGTAAAGCGTCTGAGAAATATGAAACCACACAGAAGGGACATACTATAAAAAACTGCTATAAAGGCATATCATCAGACGGAACCCCTGTTACAAAATGGGAAGGAGTTAACCAGGATAAAACATCCTATAAAGCAGAAGGAAAAGAAACAGGAAACGCAGTTGAAATAACATCTAAAGGTATTAACGGAGAATTTGAAGCTCATGCGGAACTTATAAAAGAAAACCTTACAGATAAAAAAGAAACTCTTTATATAAAAAATAATAAAACAGGAAATGAAATTACCTGGAAAACAGAAATAAAAGGAAGAGATGAAAAACAGAGCGGTACTTTAAAAACCTCTGATGGTGATTTTATGACCTGTAACGTGGAAAAATCGGGCGGAAAAATTACCGGTGAAACAATACTCATAGAATTCGAAGACGGAACCATTGAACTCAGAGAAAGTTTATATGATAAGGAAAAAAATATAAAAAATCTTTCTTTTTTTTCTGACAGAGAAACGAAAGAACTGACAGAATTAAATTTCACGGAAAGAGAAGCCATAGAAGTGATTGCAAAAAATCTCAGGGCAGGCAGAATAAGTACTGCAAAAATAAAACAGGAGATTTCGGCTCACGATTCTATGTGGAATGAAGGTTCATTACTTGAACTTATAGAACAGGAATATTCCTTTACCCTCGATGAAGAAAAAAATCCTGTCTGCACCAGAAGAAATAAAATATATGATAAATCAGGCAATCTCACAGGTGAAGATGAAGAACAGACAGCTTACAGAGGAAGAGAAGGAACAGGTGAAAGAGAATATATAATTTTGAGAAAAAGTTTTGATTTCTCAGGAGAAGAAAGAATACAGACAGGCGAGGAAGAGTATATTGAAAGTTTCTCGAAAAAGAAAGATATACAGTTCAGTAAAACTTTTTTCCAGCATGGCAGAAGAATTTACAAAAGAACAGACAGGATACAGAAGGGAGATGTCAGTGAAGAATATAAAGATCTCAGCACTATAGCAGAAACAGGTGTAAAACTCCTCTTTGCAAGACTTTTAGAGAACAGGTCAGAAGAATTAAACATAAGGCATAACAGCCATATATTTTATAATTCCATAGAAACAGAAGAGAGGGAATTGCGAATTACCGTATACAAATCTCAGAAAAATCCTTCATTTTCAATTATGAGGGCTGACTTATTAAAGGGTTACAGCAATGTATTGCCTCTCTGGATATTGATGTCATCAACATATGATCAGATAGAAACGCAGTATCTGTTTGAAGGTATTAAAGATTCGACTGTTATAGACAGATTAGACAAGAGTACATTATTTCATAAATACAGAGGAACACTCAGACAGGAAGAATTGAAAGGAGAACCACTTAAAGAAGCGGCAAAGATACAGGCACGAATAGACGAAGAGACTGTGCAGAAACTCAGGAGTGAGTACAGAAGTGATATAGAGATGAGATTTGCCGAAAAAGCAAACAAATTTTTCAATGTCCAGACCATAGCTTATCTGAAAAACAACAGTCCTTCTAACTGGATAAAAAAAGGTGATGAAATATCCATATCGGAAATGACGGAACATATTATGTACTGTATGTACAGATACAGTGAAAATACACTCAGAAGAGCATCTGCCCTTGAGAAAAAGCATACCTTTTTGCCTCTCATAATGTCAGGAGAGCTCGGCATTGAAGCACTGGTGGGACAGAAATTCGGACTTGACCTTGTATTTCTGCTCTGGGAAATGTTAAATATAATAGGCCATACAGAAGGGAAAGACAGATTTGCATCCATAAAAATTTAACAAACATTTTACAGCATCACCTGTAGAAATCCAAAAAAGTTGGATTTCTTACAGAATTTATATATATATTCGTTAGAATTATGTTTATCAGGAATTTAAAAATCGTAACGCGTGACGCGTTACGCGTTACGCGTCACGATTAAAGAGGTGACTTTACGTGGGAGTAATCTTACATTCCAGATATGCCAGAACATTTTCAGAAAGAGTAATTGAAAGATACGAAAAATTTCAAAGGTTAATCAGGGAAAAAGAAGGTAAAGTAAACGGTTCCGGTGCCATACTTCAGGAAAAAGGTATCTCTTCTGGTGAGCTTGACGTTACAAATTTTTCATGCGGAGAGATTTCCATTCAATTAAAATCCTGTGTAAGAAGACATAATGTCCATCTTTTCTGCCAGTTTCGTCAGGGTTCAAGAGGAAATAATGACAATCAATATATAAATATTCATGAAGATATAGCAGAGGTTGGACTTCTTTTAGATACACTCAAACGCTCCAGAGTAGACAGTGTGAGTCTCTATATGCCTTTCATACCATATTTGAGACAGGATAAAAAAGCAGGAGATCGTGAACCAATATCTGCTAAAAATCTTTTTTCCCAGCTTGAAGCTTCAGGAGGCAGAGTATTGAAAGGTTTTGCCACATCAGACATGCATAACAATGCCTGCGAAGGCTTTACCGACCTGCCTGTAGACAAAATTGCCGCATTCCCTCTCTTTGTGCTTTACTACAAGGTAAAGCTGGCAGAAGAATTAAAAGAAAAAAGAGTAGTAGTAGTGTCGCCTGATGCAGGGGGAACAACAAGGGCGGAAAAACTTGCCAACTGCCTCGGCGCAGATGTAGCGGTAATTTATAAAAAACGAGAAAAAGGTAAAGAAGCAGTATCTAAAGCCCTTCTCGGAGATGTAGACGGAAAGATTGCCATTATGATAGATGATATGATATGCACGGGAGGCTCCATTGTAAACGGAGCAAAACTCCTGGAAGACAACGGAGCAACACAGGTTTATGCCTGTGCGACTCATGGCCTTTTTAATATAGATGCAAACAGCAAAATCCTGACAGAAGAAAAACTTTACCGGTCAGGTCTCAGAGTGCTCATAACAGATTCCATCCCCCGTTCACAGGTTTATTACGATAGCTGCTATAAATGGCTCAGAGTCGTCAGTCTTGCCAAATACTATGCAGACCTGGTTTACTGCAATGAAGCAGGTATATCTGTAAGAAAAATTCTGGATATGCACCTTGAAAGAGCAATAAAAGAACAGACAGATATAAATGATTATCTTATACCACAGCAAAAAAGAGCTATCAGCGGTGAAGTTATCGGTGATATTGTAGAAGTGTAATGACTTTCTTTTATGATATGTTAAAAAGCATATACAGGGAAATCAGGTTCTTCAATCGGCGGCGGTTTCGGGATTTTCATAATTACACACCTCCTCTGTAACAGATTACGCGTGAAGGGTAAACATCCCCCCCTTTCTATTATAAACATTTTTCATAAAAATATAAGGGGGTTTTGCTAAATTTTTATTATTTTGGTATAATAAAAATTATTTGACTTTAGCTTAATTTTTATGTTATAGTTTTAACAGGTAATGTCTAAATTTCTGGAAAAGAGGACATAATTTGAGAAAAAGAGCTTTCACTCTTGCAGAAGTAGTGCTCGGTATTTTCCTGCTCGGTATTATTATAGTTACAATTACTTCTGTATTTATAGGCGGTCTTTCTGCAGCAAAAAAATCAGGAAAAAAAGTTACAAACATAGTCCTTGCGGAGAGAATGTTGAACAGAATTATGTTAATGGATTACGACGATATAAAGACAGGCACTTTCGACGGGACAATAAATCCGCCGACAGGTAATTTTCCACCGACTCCATATCCGTCTGAAATACCGGGCAGTTCAGGTGGTAAAGGGGGAACTGTATATTTTTATAAAGTAACAGTAACTGAGGTCGCCGGAACCAGTAGTAAACTAAAAAGTATCATTGTTACAGTAACAAGTCAGGGAGCAGGTTCAGAAGGGATTACAAGGACAACACTGGAAACATTAAAAAGCCAGTAAAATAAGGATTAAGTTTCACCTGTCATACATCAGGTGTAACAGGTGGCAATTAGAGGTTTATCATGAGAGGTCATTCTGTATTGGAATTAATGTTAACATTAGTATTATTCTCTTTATTTTTACTTGCTCTTACGGCTATTTTCAGTACAGGACTGAAATCCTGGAATCTGGTACAGAATAAAACTGAAACACAACAGGAAGCATCTATATGCAATATGTTTCTCGTAAAGGATTTTCGCAATACAGACCAATCTACTCTGACAATGGGCGGGAAAGGTTATGAATATGCCATATTGCAGAGTGATATAAATGAGTTCGGTGTGAGTGAATATGATCATACAACGGGGAAACCGAAATGGCAGGCCTATATCCTATACTATACCTTTCCCAGGAGTAAAAAAGGTAAAGAATTTTCTATGGATCTGACTGATCCGACTACTATTCCCGGCACCCTTGATCCGAATAATCCCAGGTTAGGGAAAAAACTTATAAGAAAAATACTGAAACATGCACCATTTGTCAACAAGAAATTAACGAGCTTTGAAATATATTTTAATGATATTGACGTAAAAACGGCAGGAGAGGAATATATAGGGAAACCCAAAGTATTATCCAGACATATATATGAAATGGATATAAAACAAAATTCCGAACATGCAAATGGAGTTGACATAGATATTATCATAGTAAAATCTATCCTCGAAGACAGGCTGGCTTTTACAAAAGATTTCTCTGACACTGCAGGTAAAGAAAAAATAATAATAAAAAATACTGTAATGTTAAATAATACAGAATAATAATTAAAGAAAGGAATGGTGGTTATTTATGAAAAAATCTTCAAGTAAAGGTATAGTACTTATATCCATACTCATGGTGACAGTGGTTCTGCTGATGGTTGCCAGTTCCCTCCTTGTTCTTAATTATTACAATCTCGGCTTTACAAATATGTCAGAAAACAAGGTATCAGCCCTCAAAATAGCAGAAGCAGGAGTGGCATACGCAATATACAACCTTAAAGAAAATCCGGCGTGGGAACCCAATGTGCCTGTCGTTTATCATATGAAAGGTGTACCTGGCAGGTTCGAAATAACCTTTGATAGAACGAAGCCATACTATTCCGTAAATAATTTAAAAAATGATGCCACTGATCCCGGTGTTTTGCCCGGATGGGGCGGGAAAGGTGTTCCTGGACATTCGGTTGATCTTATTATAACAGCCTATGCAGGAAACGAGAAGGATAGCAAAGCGGTAAAACATATCAGAGCCATACTGCAGAGAGATATATATTATCCCGGTTCTTTCTCCAGCGGCCAGACTACGGTAGATGCCAATACAGCAGATATAAGAACAGAAGCTACAACAGAAAATCCCGGTATTGCAGGAAATATTCATTCAAACAGTGTCAAAGCAACAAGTAGCGTTTATGCCATAGATACAAAAAACTCTAAAGTGTTATTGCATGGAGGCAAAGCCAGTGCACAGGGTGATGTTAAAATTTCCGACCTTGATGCAGACTCAACTACTGCTCCTTTCTCACCGGGCAAAAATGTAACGCCTCTGGATCTCAATAAAATTATCAGTAATGGAATAAAAAATGTATCCAGTAATCTGGCAGGAGGCACATATGTAATCAATAAAGATGATGTAAAGGGGCCGTCCACTCTGCCTGCTTCCTGCGAGGTTAAAAAGGGGAAACTTTATATAAAAGAAGACCTTGCTTTTACCGGTAATGTAAAATTTGAATTAAACGATAAATCAAAAGATGCAGGCATATATCTGGAAAAAGATAAAAACGGCAATGCACCGTCGTTATATGTAGACCAGGGAAATCTAAAGATTGCAGGCCCGTTACAGGGAAGCGGTTCATGTTATGTATCAGGAAAAACTGCCCTTATAGGAGAAACTAATATAGTGGCTTCTGACGATACGGGTGTGGCTGTTCTCAGTAAAGGTGATGTTTCCATGGAATTGCCTTCAAGCAAGAAACAAGCTTTAGATCAAAGTATTACAGGTCTTGTATACAGTCATGGAAATATAAATATCAAAATCCTGGACCCGAACAGTGATGTAAATCCTGCCAATAATAGTTCAGCAACTCCATGGCCTGGTGACTGGGAAGATAGTTCGGGAGGTTCGGGAGGTTCGGGAGCATCTGTTTATGATATTCTGGAAGATAATTATCCCTATGCCGGTACAATTGAAGATACAACCCTGGATGGTGCTAATGGTTCCACACTCAGAATTCTCGACCGCAGCGGTGGTTCTGTAAATCTTACTACATCCGGCGGATCATACAAATTTGAGCCTACCAATGCCAGTGATTTCCATATGACATTGATATATACTGATGAAAATGGTAATGCAACCACATGGACCTGTGATATGTCATCCACTCCAAGTTATATAACTGTCGATACAAACAGTAATGTAATTGACACGAACTGTACTGTAAATATATTATCCTTTACACCTGCTCCGGGTTCTTCTACCCCTACCCCTGATCCTTCGGGGGGAACTACACCGGGCACAGGCAACACAGGGCCCGGCACTACTCCAACTCCGTCAACTGCCGGTGACAAAATCCCTCCTAATTTTACTTTTACAGGAGGTCTTGTAGCAGTAGATCCCAACAATCCCGTTCCCAGTACAAGCAATCCTGATACAGATACAGCAGGGAATATTAAGGTCTCGATAGGACAGGGACATGTATCCATAATATCTTCACCGAAATATCTTAAACTACTGGACTTCAGTGAATCAAGTAATGTCAATTTCCGGTGCATCTACTGGAGCGAAATTTAACGTCAATCAACCGGCCGGCAGACAGGTAGTTCGTTTGCCGATACATTTAAAGAGACTGTCCTTCCGGGACAGTCTCTTTTGGCATAAATTCCTTCTTTTGCCGCCCGGTGCTCCTACTAAAAAATTTGATATAATAAAAACTTATTTGACATTGACTTAATTTTTATGATATAGTTTGTTTATAAGGATAATCCTGTTCAAAGGGAGGAATCCAGATAAATTGAAAAAAGCTTTTACTCTTGCCGAGGTAATACTTGGTATTTTTCTTCTCGGTATTATTATAGTGTCTATTTCTTCGGTATTCATAAGCGGCCTTTCTGCGTCGAAAAAAACTGCAAAAAAAGTAACAAATATAAATCTTGCAGAAGGAATGTTGAATAAAATCATGCTTATGACCTATACTGACGTAGAAGCAGGAACCTATGATGGTTCAAAACCTTCCTTTGATGCAGCGAAAGACTCTGATAATAATGGCATTAAATTTCCTCCCGGCCCATACCCATCGGAAACACTTACCGGTACAGGCGGAACTGTTTATTTCTATATAGTAAAAGTTGCATATGTTCCGGGAACAGATAACAGATTAAAAAGTGTTACCGTTACAGTAATAAGCAAAGGAATAACGGGAGAAGGGAACACATCTGTTACACTAGAAGAATTTAAAACTATGTAATGAAAGGTTTATTATGAGAGGACATACAACACTGGAATTGATGATAACAACAGTCATATTTTCTATGTTTTTACTTGCTATCACCGCCATATTCAGCACAGGCCTGAAATCATGGAATCTGGTGCAGAATAAAACTGAGACACAGCAGGAGTCATCTATGTGTATGAATTTCCTTCTGAAGGATCTCGGCCAGAGTGACAGAAGAACCGCCATAATAGGCGGGAAGGGCCATGAATATGCCGTATTACAGAGTGCTATGAATGATAAAGGTATTATAGAGTATAATCAATATACAGGAGAGCCGAAATGGCAGGCCTATATTCTATATTATACCCTTCCGAGAAACAGTTCCGATAAAAAGTGTTCGGTGAATCCTTCGGAGGAAAGAAAAAGACTGGTAAGAAAAGTAATAAAACATAAAGCTTTTACAAATACAAAACTGACAGATGTTGAACTCTACTTCAATGAACCGAACAGTCCTCCTGTGGTGGCAGGAGAAGAATATATAGGGATACCGAGGGTATTATCCAGACATATATATGAAATGGTTCTGACAGAGAATCCCGACAGTAAAAGTGCTATAGACATAAATATTTCTATAGAAAAATCCATATTAGAAGACAGGCTTGCCTTCGAAAAAGATTTTTCCGACAATAAAGCAAGAGAAAAAATAATAAGTAAAAATACAGTAATAGTAAAAAATACAGAAGAGTAATTACCTGGGTGAGCATAAATCATAATATAATCTCGTAAAATGTTAATGAAAGGAAGGGCTGATATGAAGAACGGATCTGATGGTATGATAATGATATCTATCCTTATGGTATCAGTAATTCTCACAATGATTACCACATCACTTGTTGTAATAAACTATTATAACAATGAGTTTACCAGTATTACAGAAGGTAAGTCTATGGCACTGAAGGTTGCGGAATCAGGTATTGCCTATGCAATATACCGTTTAAACGAAAATCCGGCATGGAATACACCTGTAAATATACCTATGCTGGACGTACCTGGAAGATTTCAAATTACCTTTGATAATACTGCAGATTATTACTCGGTAAACAATCTCAGGTTTGGCGCAAGAGACGGCGGATGGGGAGGAGTAAAGGTACCGGGGTTTTCCGTGGACTTAATAGTGACAGGTATTGTTAAAAGAGGCGGCAGTAACGTAACGAAACGTATCAGGGTTATACTTCAGAGAGATTTTAATTATCCCGGCGCTTTTTCATCAGGCCAGACAGTAGTAGATGCAGACACATTCGATGTGAGAAAAGAAACCACTGCAGACAACCCTTCTGAAGCAGGTACACTTCATTCAAACAGTGTGAAAACAGATATTATGGGGTCTGCAATAAAAACCTTTAAAACAGGAAAAACAAATGTATTTCTTCATGGAGGCATTGCAAGTGCAAACGGACATATAGATATAAAAACATCAGGACTTCTAAAAAATCTGGATACAGACAATAATTCTTCCGTAGATCCTGTAACGCATAGTAAAAACGTCAAACCGGTAGATATAGAGAGAACTGTAGAAAAAGCAAAAAATACTCTTCCTGCTGCCAGTAAAGTCAATATTAACGGAAACACTACCTATGTAATCTATAAAGACAGAGTAGAACCGGCTCTTCCTTCATCACTGTGTGAAGTTACAAACGGTCAGCTTCATATAAAAGATGATATTTTATTCAATGCAAACGGGAATGACGTAAAATTCGAACTGGATTATTCCTATGCAAATCCTTCCAGTACTGAATATGACCCCAATATTAACATAGCCCTGTCAGGTATATACCTGGAAGGCACAGAGAGTCACATACCTGCACTGTATGTTGACGGAGGAAATCTCATTGTATCGGGCCCTGCCAGGGGAAATGGTTCGGTATATATAACAGGAGAAGGAACATTTATAGGGGAATCTAATATAGTCGGCCCTGAAGATCCCGGGGTAGCACTCATGGCTTCAGAGGATCTCACAATGAAACTTCCGTCAAGCAGAAGAGAAGAATTGAATATAGATATAACAGGACTTGTTTACAGTAATGAAAATATAAACATGGATATCCTAAAACCCGAGGATCCGCTGAATCCTGCCAATAATGTGTCAGCAGGCACCCAGTGGCCTTCTGAGTGGGAAGATATTGTATTTTCCAAACCGTCAGGAGATACCCTGAGTCTTCCTTTTCAGGGAACAGATGCTACGTACGGACTGCAACAAATCACACTTAACGGTTCCACCGGTTCTTATATAAAGCGAAATGTGGATATAAATGGCACAGAAACGTTTACAGTACATGGCCTTACATCGTGTACCATAAAAATAGGAACAGTAAATTACGCGTATGGTGCGCCGGGAGGGAGTATGAACGTAACATTGCCGGGAGATATAGCAATGCTCTCAGGAGGAGATTATGGAGGTCTGGCTGACGAGGCTATGAACATAATCAGAAATGAATTTCAGAGAAGGGTTAATGCAGGAGAGGGAGTCATTTCATCACCGGTAGACCCGAATGCAGTAAAAATAGATCCTGCCTTTCATGTAACAGGGGGAGTGGTGGCTATAGATCCTAACAATCCTGTACCGACTGTTGAGAAACCGGATACTGATGATGCAGGTAATATAAATATCAATATAAAACAGGGGAAATTCTTTATCATATCTTCCCAAAGGTATCTCAAACTTCTGGAATCTGCAAAAGCAGAAGGAGGAAGTTTTAAAACAGTTCTCTGGGGAGAAATTTAACTGAAATGGTGAGTAGTCCATATTCCACTCACTACTCACCACTTACAGCTTATTCATTCAGACTTGCCTTGAGAGTCTCCTGAATAGCGCTCCAGCTCTTCTCATTTGCTTCCACTTCCTGGACATAGGTGGAAAGTTCCGTACTCAGCAGTTTATTTGCTTCGGTCAGTTCTTCTATTTCTTCATTCAAATATTTTATATAGGTTCTCAACTCAATAACTTTTGTATCAAACCTCTTTTCAGCATGTTCTCTTTTGGTATTTTCTTTATCCAGTTCTTCAAGAAGTTTTTTCTCCAGATTCGCAATCATGTCTTTCTGGGAAGAATTTTCTTCATGTAAGGATTTGTTTTCTTCTTCCAGAGAGTTTATCTTCTTCATTGCATCTGTCAGATCTGATTTTATGGAAGAAAGATTTCCCTCGAGACTCCCCTTGTTTTTCTCAAGGTTGCCTATATAATCATTTAATTCCTTTGTTTTATTACCCAGTTCCACCTCAAGGGATTTATTTTTTTCTTCAAAAGTTTTATTCTGTTTTTTGAATTTTTCTGCATCATCTCTGGCTTTAGCAAGGTCCTTTTCCAGACCTTTAGAATATTCCATATTCTGTTTCAGTTTCGATGCCAGTCCCTGTATAATCTCAATGGCTTCATGCCTTACTCCCTTGGGCTTGTAACTGATAATCCTCTCACCAAGGTTAATAAGTTCCGATGTATTTCGTGTAATTTCCTCGTCTAAATTATCCATATCCATGTTAGTATCTTCCGTATTCATCTCAAGCTTCTCCTTTCTTTAAAGAACCTATAGCCTCTTCAATGGCAAGTTTTATATAAGTTTCACTTTCAACAGAAAGTGCCTGTTCAAGATATTCAAGTATGTTAATATCGCCAAGTTTCTGTAAAGCCTGAACCGCTCTGTATCGTAATTCTCCTTCATCGCTCTGAAGAGTTTTCAATAGAACTCCACAGCTATCTTTATGTCCCGTTTCACCGAGAGCCATAGCAGAAGCCTTACGAACATCTTTTTCCAGGACATCCATAATAACGCCTGCCTTATCTCTGTTACCAAGTTTGCAGAGTGCATAAATTACCCATATTCTCTCTTCTCCCCTGCATTTTTCATAGTACTGTTCAAGTTTGTCCTTTACCACAGGATTATCGGACTGAGCAAGTGATTTGATGATTTCTATTCTGAATTTAACATCTTTAGAAATACCGAGTAATTCCAGGAGCAGAGGTACAGTTTCCGCCAGATTCAGATGACCTGCCACAGTAATGGCTGCAAGCAAAACCTCTTCTTTTAAATTATCTTCCAGGAGATATACAAGCTCTGATTTACCGAGTTTGATTAAAGCATATATAGCCCAGATTTTTTCTTCTCCCGAGCTTTTTTCATAATATTTTATCAAAGGTTCCAGTGCTACATTATCTTCCAGTGCTCCGAGAGCTCTGGCAGCTTCTTTCCTTACTTTCGGTTCTTTTACGGAAAGTTTTTCAACTAAAATATCCAGGGCTCTGCTGTCTTTTATCTCTCCGAGAGCACTGGCAGCACTGCTGCAGACATAACTGTCTTTATCTGTCCTGAGCAGGTCAATGAGAAAGGGTACAGTTTCTTTATCCCCTATTTCTCCGAGTATTCTTGCCACTCTGCCTCTCATAACAGGATTTTTATGCTTTAAAAATTTAATCAGAAACTCTGTAACTTCAGGGCCCAGTTTTACAAGTTCATATCTTGCCGCAGGCCAGTATTTGGGATCAGGTTTTCCCAGGTCTTCCAGATATTTATCAACAATTTTTATGTCTATCAATAGATACTCCCCTTTCTATTTTTAATGTTTATTATAACATGTCTGAAGATATATCTCAAATATTAGTGACGCGCGTGACGCGTACAGTAAGTTGAGAGTTTAACGTTGAAAATTAACCAACCATAAACCTTAAACTCTTTTCACTATTCACCTTTCACTCTTCACTATTTTGAATCTTGATTTTATTATTGTCTAATGATATTCTATTAACGGTTTTCTGTCAAATGTTCAACTATAAAGTTGATTATACTGACCCGAGCATAAGCCTGTAATAAACGTTCTCCTTCCCGTGACGCGTGACGCGTGACGCGTCACGGGAGCATATATGTATTATTTATGCTCACATCAGTAGATTAAGAAAGGAAAAAATAAATGCAAGATTTCGAAAAAATTTCAAAAAGAATTGATTCTTATGAGAAAGACATGATTGAACTTCAGGGGAATTTAACTGCCATACCGGCTCTCAGCCCTGTAAACGGCGGAGAAGGTGAGGTAAAAAAGGCTAAAGCTATTGCAGAGTTTCTTAAAGGAATGAATTTTTCGGAAATACTGGAATTGAATGCTCCTGACAGTTCTGCGCCATGCGGATACAGACCGAATATAATAGCCATATACAAAGGAAAAAGCAGCAGAAAAACCATATGGATTATGTCTCATATGGATGTAGTTCCTCCGGGAGATCTGAATATGTGGGAAACAGATCCCTATAAAATAGAAGTAAAAGACGGAAAAATTTACGGAAGAGGCACGGAAGATAACCAGCAGAGTCTTGTAGCATCAATATTCGCACTGAAAGCTTTTATAGATGAGGGACTGGTACCGGAATATGATACAGGCCTTGTATTTGTTGCAGACGAAGAGACGGGAAGTCATTTCGGCCTGGCTCATGTATTGAAGGAATATAAAAATTTCAGGCATGAAGATTATATACTTGTTCCTGACTCAGGAAATCTTGACGGTTCCATGATCGAAGTGGCAGAGAAATCAATCCTCTGGGTTCAGTTTACCACAAAAGGTAAACAGTGTCATGCAAGCCGTCCGTCAAAAGGCATAAACAGTTTCAGAGCCGCATCACATCTGGTAGTAAAACTGAATGAACTATACAGCATATTTCCGAAGGTTAACAATCTCTTTAATCCTCCCATAAGCACTTTCGAACCTACAAAAAAAGAAGGGAACGTACCGAATATAAATACAATACCGGGGAAAGATATTTTCTGTCTTGATTGTCGTATACTCCCCGAATATCCTCTTGAAGATGTTATAAAAACAATAAGGAATATGTGTGATGAAATAGAAAAAACATTCAATGTAAAAATAGACATGGATTTTCCGAATAAAGAAGAAGCAGCACCTCCCACAGCATCAGACGCACATGTAGTAAAAGCTGTCTCTGAGTCAATAAGACGTGTACATAAAGTAGAGCCTGTGCCTATGGGCATAGGAGGAGGAACTGTGGCGGCATTATTCAGGAAAGCAGGATTTGCTGCCGTATGCTGTTCAAAACATGATGAACTGGCCCATCAGCCCAATGAATACTGTAAAATCAAGAATATGATAGATGAGGCAAAAATGTTTGCCCATTTGATGTTACAGAAGTAAATACATAAGGAAGTTCAGTGGCCATTCTCTTCCGACATGGGAAGATATACGGTAAAATCACTGCCTTTACCGAGATGGCTCTGAACTTCTATACGACCGCCCTGACTTTTTATTATACCGTAAGATATATATAATCCCAGGCCTGAACCGGGTACTTTACTGATTCCAAGAGATCCTTTGGTAGTATAGAAAGGTTCAAATATTTTATCTATATATTCCGGAGGTATACCTGTGCCTGAATCGGAAAACTTTATAGCTATATAATCATCTTTTATAAAGGTTTTTATGATTATTTTTCCCGGCTTATTATCGAGAGCATCTCTCGCATTTGTAATAATATTCAAAAAAACCTCCTGAACTCCCCTTTTATTTGTATATATGTCAGGAATATTTCCGTACATTACCTGAAGGTCAATTTGCTTGCTCTCAAACTGTGCCCTGAACATATCAAGAAGTTCTTCAATTACGCGATTTATATCGGTAACGGACGGCTGTACATCTCTATCATACGGTGCAGTAGAATAATCCTGAAGCCCTTTTACAAGGGTTGCTCCTTTTTTACAGCTCTTTCTTATAAATTCTATAGCCTTCAGGTAAACATCTTCTTTTTTCTGAGAAAGAGCTACCTGAGCCCATCCGTCTATACCTGCAAGTATATTATTGAATTCATGGGAAACACCATTTGCAAGTGTAGCAACAGCAGACATTTTGGATGCCTGAATTACCTGTTGATGCTGAAATTTTATTCTGAGAAGTGATCTGACCCTGGCAATAAGTTCACTTTTATCAAAAGGTTTTGTAAGGAAATCATCTGCTCCAACTTCAATTGAAGTGACTCTGTCCATCTTCTCACTGAGTGCAGTTAACATAACTACAGGTAAATGGAATGTACCTTCATTTTCCCGTAACTTTTTACACAGATCAAAACCGCTGAGTTCCGGCATCATTACATCGAGTAACAGTAAATCAGGAGTAAAATCTTTTAAAAGGTCAAGACAGATTTTCCCGTTTTCAGCCTGTATAACTTCATATCCTTCTCTGGAAAGATAGTTTGTGACAAGATCCCTGCATGTCATATCATCATCTACAACCATTATTTTAGGAATTCTATTCATTTATTCTTCACCTTTCCCGGTTAATGAAATTTAACCTGTGTTTATTACGTCATGTAATGTTTCACTCAATTCCGAAAGCTTATATGGTTTGGCAATAAAAGCTGAAAATCCGTATTTTCTATAATCAGAGACTATCGAATCTGTTGTATAGCCTGATGAAACTATAGCTTTAATCTCAGGATCAAACAGGACAAGGTCCTGTATGGCTTCTTTTCCTCCAATACCTCCGGGGATAGTTAAATCCATTATGACAGAATCAAAAGGCATGCCATTTTCTTTTGCCTTCTTGTACATTTCAATAGCTTCAGCGCCATTCCTGGCAAATTCAACATTATATCCAAGCCTGTGGAGAATTTTTCCTGTTACAGTTCTTACAGTATCTTCATCATCAAGCAAAAGTACTTTCCCTTTTCCCGTAACTATATTATCTTTCTGTCTTTCAACGGTCATAACATCTTTATGACAGGCAGGAAGATAAATATAAAAGGTTGTTCCTGCTCTTACTTTTGATTCTGCAGTTATATAACCATTATGTTTTTTTATCAATGAATAGGTTGCAGAGAGGCCGAGTCCGCTGCCTTCTTTTTTGGTGGTAAAATATGGGTCAAAGATCCTTTCCAGATTCTTTTTTGATATACCTACACCATGATCTTTTATGGCAATTTTTACATATTTTCCCGGTTTCAAGGGCACATTCTGCTCTTTACCTGCAAATATATTCCCGGCAGTGACCTGAACCGTTCCGCCTTCCGGCATAGCCTGTCTGGCATTCAATATAAGATTACTTATTACCTGGCTTATCTGCCCCGTATCAATCTCAACATGCCAGAGATCATTATCTATAAAAAATTCAGATTTTACATTGGATCCGCTCAATACAAGATTGGTAATTTGCTTTAATAATTCCGCAACAGAAGCAGGAGTTTTCAAAGGAGAACCTGCCTTTGCAAAGGTAAGCAATTGATATGTTAAAGTTCTTGCTCTGACAGCGCCTTTTTCTGCTTCAGAAAGTATCTCACAGGGCTTCTCTTCGGAATTTATATACATTTTTGCAAGGGATATATTACCCATAACACCTGTAAGAATATTATTAAATTCATGGGCTATACCGCTGGCCAGAACACCTACGGATTCAAGCTTTCTGGCTTTAAAAAGCTCTTCTTCCAGTTCAACCTTTTCAGTTATATCTCGAAATACTATGACAAAGCCTATGATTTTATTATCTCTGTCAAATATGGGAGAAATACTCTCTGATATGAGTCTCTCTCTGCCATCTCTTGATATAAGGAATATTCGTGCAGGGAAAGAAAATATTTTTCCTGTTCTTAAAACCCTGTCCAGTGGTAAAGAAGACTTTTCTCTCGTATTGGCGTTTATAATATTAAAAATCTCTGAAATATGTTTCCCTGAAGCTTCTTCCTGTTTCCAGCCGGTAAGCTCTTCTCCCGCTTTATTGACCAGCAGAATGTTGCCTTCTATATCTGTTGTAATGACTCCTTCACCTATAGAGCGAAGTGTAACTGTAAGTCTTTCTTTTTCTGCTTCAAGTAACTCCTCTGCAATTTTAAGGTCAGTTATATCGTGAATTATTACCTGTATAACATCTTCATTCAAATTTTTATCATAAACAAGATAACTGTCATGGATGACCCATTTTTTTACACCGCCAAGGGTCTGAAAAGGATATTCGAGTCCTTTCACATGACCGTGTTTACGAACCTTTTCACGGAAGGCACCTCTGGGAACTATATAGTTAAGTAGTTCGGAAATATTCTTACCTGCTACATCTGACGTATCAGGAAATTTATCTTCAAGATCAAGAATCTTCAATGTGCCCCGATCCATAAAGAGTACCGTACCGTCAAAGGTGTACCTATAAAGGCCAATACCTGCAAATCCCATTGCTTCTTTACGGATGGCATCAAATTCTTCATTGTTCAGTTTATACAATATTTTATTACCTCCCTGTATCGAGCTTACAATTCATAATATTCAGGTAATCCTGTAAATACCGGTCACGGTTTACATACATCACATGATTTATAATCCTTTGTCAGTATATATTCAAGAGGTACAGCTTTAGATCCGTTGGACAGATACTGACAGGTATATTTATGATATTTATTATCTATATTCGTTATGTAAACAATCTTTGAAGCATAACCGGTTCTGGTAGGAGAATAAAAGTCTTTTTTTATTTCTTTAAAATCCTGCCTTACTGCTTTCCATTTTTCCATATAAACAGTCGTTACATCATTGATAGATATTTTAGCATATCCTGAAGAGTTTTTAAAGAAATTAAATGAATATAATCCATATTCGTCCGTACAGGTTTCTAAAACAGCGGAGGTCTTTGACTGAACCAATCTGACTTTTATTCCGGCAGCAGGTTTTCCATCTTTATGTAACACATATCCCCAGACCATATTATAACATTCAGGTGAGATATAACCTGCAAAGATAGCCGATGTGGCAGTTAAGAAAAGAACAAAAAAAATTATTTTTTTCATAATTTTAATTTCTTTAATTCTCATTATTTCCCTTCTTTAAAAATTTTAGAATTTATTCAGGAGTTACGCATTTTGTCATTGCGAGGAGCAAAGCGACGAAGCAATCCCAATGGTTTTCTGTTGTCATGACGGGATTGCTTCGCTTCGCTCGCAATGACTGGTTTTCCCCTGTTTTTTGCGTAAGTCCTGTTTATTGATCTGAGCATAAGTATGTAATAAAGGTCTTCCTCGCATGACGCTTTACGCATCACGCATTACGCATTACGAGGTCATGAGAGATTGTTATTTTTTCAGGACTGTAGACAGTAAATAACAGTAGAGTTATAATGTTGATAATAATTTCCTTATAAAGATGCCCTGATGGCCATGAAAGTCCGGTCACAACCAAGAATGAGAATTTGTTCCTCCCGTTACGCGTTACGATTCTCATATAAATAAGTATTTAAACTAACTGCAAAAAAATAAAATCTAATATATGATAAATTACTGACCCGAGCATAAGCATGTAATAATTTTTTTGCTCCCGTAACGCGTTACCCGTTACGATTCTCATATAAAATAAGCTATGAAACATTATGAAGAACAGGATCACAGAAAAAATAAAATAGACTGGAACGTATTGAAGAAACTCCTTCCAAGGGTATATCCTTACAGATGGATATTACTCTTCTGTACAGTGCTTCTTCTATGTTCTTCCATGTTATCTCTGGCAGGACCTCTGATGATACGCCATGCCATAGACGTGGAATTTGTAAAAAAAGATCTTTATGGTCTTTACAGAATAGTAATAATCTATTTTCTGGTTCTGGTTATTGCTTTTGTAATCAGTTATTTCCAGAGAGTAAATATAGAAATAGCAGGACAGAAAATCATAAAACAGATAAGAATCGATGTTTTTTCGCATCTTACAGGTATGAATCAACGTTTTTTT
This sequence comes from Vulcanimicrobiota bacterium, assembly GCA_040217695.1. GTDB lineage: Bacteria > Vulcanimicrobiota > SpSt-956 > SpSt-956 > JAKJGF01 > CALARM01. The sequence goes on from JBEHWO010000030.1 coordinate 26,145, forward strand.
GACAGTAATCCTGTAGGGCAGTTGCTTTCCAGAGTAGAAAGCGATACGGAATCGTTAAGGGCTTTATTTACAAATACCATCGTAATTATTATTTCCGATCTGCTTATGATGGCAGGTATGATTGTAATCATGTTTTCCATAAGTCTGAAACTGACACTCATATTACTGTCTCTTGCTCCGTTTATAATAATAACTGTTTTTTACTTCAACGGAAAAATCGTACCTGTATTTATAGAGGTGAGGAAAAAAACAGCAGAAATATACGGGTTTCTTGAGGAATATCTGAAAGGTTGCAAGGTGGTACAGGTTTTCGACCAGGAAGAAAATGTAATCATGAAGATGGATAAAATAAATAAATCCAGAGTCGATATAGAATATCCCGGTCATGTAATGAGTACCTATTTCGGCAATATAATATTCCTTATCAGTACTGTTGCCATTTCGCTGATTTTAGGCATAGGAGGGAAGTGGATAATAGAAAGGCCTGACGAGCTGAGTGTAGGTACTCTTGTAGCTTTTCTGGGATATATTTATAGATTTTTCGGCCCTATTTTTCATTTAAGTGATCAGATGAATGTCATACAGAAGGCCTTCGGAGGAGCAAAACGTATCAATGATTTACTGGAAATACCTCTTAAGGGATATGAAGGTTCAGAGAATTCTCCGTTCATGTCAGAAAAGAAAGGGATAGAATTCAAAAATGTCTGGTTTGCCTATAAAGATGAAGAATGGATTTTAAAAGATATATCTTTCTTTTTATCTGAAGGCCAGAGACTTGCCATAGTAGGCCCTACGGGAGGCGGGAAAACGACCCTCACCAATCTTCTCTTCAGATTTTATGAACCACAGAAAGGTCAGATATTTATTGATGGTATTGATATAAGTACAATACCTCTGCAATTATTACGAAAACGTCTCGGTCTTGTTCTTCAGGATATTATCCTTTTCCACGGTTCTATTCTGGACAATCTCAGACTGGAAGAGACTTCTATAAGTGAAGAAAGGGTCATAAAAGCCCTTGAAACAATCAATGCAAAAGATTTAATAGACAGATTTCCCGATGGTTTAAATACGGGATTGTCCGAACATGGCAGTAATATGTCTATGGGGGAAAGACAGCTCTTAAGCTTTGCAAGAGCCCTTGTCTTCGACAGAGATATACTTGTACTCGATGAGGCAACATCCTCTGTAGATCCTCTGACAGAAAAAAAATTACAGAATGCTGTCACAGAACTTCTGAAAGGCAGGACATCCATAATAATTGCCCATAGATTACAGACAATCATAGAAAGTGACATCATATTTGTTATTAAAGACGGAACTATTAAAGAAAAAGGAAGTCATAAAGAATTGCTGGAACTGAAGGGCATTTACTGGAATTTATACAATATACAGGCAGGAGCGGTGAGCAGTTATCAGTAACCAGTGAGCAGTTAAAAGAATGAATAGTCAGGAGGTGAAATTATGCGTTACACAGCAAGATTTTATACATCACGAATAATGACCGGTATATTCGATACAGATGAATTCAAAAAAAATATATTATGGCTCTATAAATTTTATCTTCCTCTGAAAAAAAGATTGATTGCTATAATATTACTGTCGATACTTGTAGGAATTGTATCTGCAGCGATACCATATACTTTTATAACAATAATTGACAGCATGCAGAAAACACTGTCAATGAAATCCATAATTCAGTCTATAATTATATTATGTGCTCTGAGTATTATACTTTTTTTTCTGTCAGCCTTAAATGCCAACAAACGTGCTCTTACCAATCTGGAACTGGAATGGCAGTACAGACAGAAAACCTTTGAGAGAATTATAAAACTGGATCAGTCTTTTTATGCAAAATTCAGAACAGGTGATGTACTTACAAGACTTACAGATGATGTAGGAAGCAAATTGAGCTGGTTTGCCTGTTCAGGTGTATTTCGTTCCGTTGAATCTCTGTTGAGAATAATTTTTTCCATTATAGCCATGTTTATGATAAATCCATATCTTGCTATTGTTGCTTTCATACCTCTGCCTTTACAGATAGTCATTTTCACTAAAACCAGAGAAGTGCTTACAAAAAGATTTAAAGAACTTCAAAAAAGAATTTCAGCAGTAAATGAGACAATAGAAACATGCTTTTCAGGTATTCGTATCATACAGGCTTATTGTAAAGAACAGAGGCAGGCAGAGAAATTTGCTTCAGTAGCAGAAAAAAGAGTCGAAGCAGAAATAAGCGCGGAAAAAGGCCATATTCTGGTACATTCTCTCTATCACCATTTCTGGCAGTTTGCACAGGTAATCGTACTTCTTACAGGAGGCTGGCTTGTTATAAACGGAAAACTTACTGTAGGAGAATTCGTAGCCTTTGACTATTATATAGGACATCTGATGTGGCCTATGTTTGATATAAGCAATCTTCTTGTAGGATACCGAAGAGCTGCCGTATCAATCAAAAGAATAAGAGAACTTGAAGAATATACCTGTAATATCAAATCACCGGAAGTGCCGGTATTACCTGAATATAACAACGGAAGAATTATCTTCAACAATGTCACCTTATATAAAGACACAAGATGTGTACTGAATGATATATCTTTTGACACAGAGAATCATAGAATGATTGCCATAGTCGGAGAAGTGGGAAGCGGGAAATCATCATTACTTGAACTTATATGCAGACTTGTGGATCCTCCTGAAGGTGACATAAGCCTTGACGGAATACCCCTGAAAAAATGGGATTTATCAAAGTTAAGAAAAAAAACAGGTTATGTATCGCAGGAACCTCTTTTATTTACCGATACTGTAGCAAATAATATACAATTCGGAAGAAAGTGGATAGAAAAAGATAAAATATTAAACTGTGCCGACATAGCCGGTCTGACTGAAGAAATAAAAGAATTTTCAAATGGTTTCGATACATCTATCGGTCTTCGCGGTATGACAGTATCAGGTGGACAGAAACAGAGAATAAGTATAGCAAGAGCCCTTGCAGGAACCCCGGAGATCCTGGTTCTTGACGATTCCACTGCTCATCTTGATGCAGAAACGGAAAAATCTCTCTGGGATAATATTTACAAAGTATTACCTGATATGAAAGTCTTTGTAGTTTCACACAGAACCGCCACTCTGGAAAGAGCGGACATTATACTTGTACTGAAAGACGGAAAACTGGCAGAAACAGGAAAACACAGTGAATTAATCACAAAAAAAGGCGAATATTATCGCATATATTCAAAATTTGAAGAGTAGCACCACACCGGTTACTGATCACTGGTAACTGATCACTGGTAACTGGTCACTGGTAACCGGTAACTGAACACCGGTCACTGAAAAAAAGGAGTTTTATATAATGAATATTAAAGCAGGATTTCTCCAGACATCACCTGTCTTCGGAGAAGTAGAAAAAAATCTATTCAGAGCAATAGAAATGATTGAAAGTCTGGACGCTGATTTAATAGTCCTTCCGGAACTTTTCAGTACAGGATATTTTTTTACAGATAAAAATGAACTGACACATTTGGCAGAATCGGCATTTCATGGAAAAACAGTAACAGTTCTGAAGCAAATAGCGGCAAAAAAGAAATCTTTTATTGTGGCAGGACTGGCAGAAGAAAAGGAGGGACATTTTTATAATTCTTCTGTATTTATAGCACCTGACGGAGAGGTTGACGTTTACAGAAAAGCCCATTTATTTTACAAAGAAAAACTTGTCTTTTCAAAGGGTAACACTCATTTCCCTGTTTACAATACCTGTGCGGGCAACATAGGTGTAATGATATGTTTCGACTGGATCTTTCCTGAAGTCTGCAGAAGCCTTGCCTTAAAAGGTGCGGAGATAATATGCCAGCCTGCAAACCTGGTACTTCCCCACTGTCCTCTTGCCATGAGAGTTCGCTCTATTGAGAACAGAGTCTTTACCATTACTGCCAATCGTATCGGTTCAGAAGAAAAAGAAGGAGAAAAACTCACCTTTATAGGTATGAGTCAGATTGTAAATACAAAGGGAGAAATTCTTATACAGGCCAGTTCCGATAAAGAAGAAGCAATGAGTGTTGAAATAGATTTACGTGAAGCTCTCAATAAGAAAATTACCGATTATAATGATGTATTTGCCGATAGAAGAGAAGAATTTTATGTTTTGTAATAATTAAATCGTGACGCGTGACGCGTAACGCGTCACGCGTAAAAAAAATAAATGGTGAGCAGTGAATTAACAGGATCATTTCCACTCACTACTCACCATTCATTACTCACTCAATAACTATTTTGCCAGAGTCTTTGCATTCCTCAGTAAAAATAAAAGAGCAAGACCTGACGTAATTATCACAACGGCACCTGTATATATGAGACTATTATTCGAATTACTGCCTGACGAAGGCTGAAGAGGAACAGGTGTTGGTGTTTCTGGAACTGTAGTCGCCT
>JBEHWO010000031.1:0-30500 GCA_040217695.1 Vulcanimicrobiota bacterium
AAGGTTTTATTCTGGGGTATAATAGGAGCTCTTTTTATGAGAGCCGGTTTCATACTCGTGGGAACCATGTTAATAAAAAAATTCCATTTTATACTTTATATATTCGGTGTTTTTCTTGTCTACGGAGGGTATAAAATGATGTTTCAGAGTGATAATGAAATAGATCCTTCAAAAAATCCTTTTCTTAAAATATGCAGGAAGTTATTCCCTGTAACAGACAGTTACAGAGGATCGAATTTTTTTGTAAGAGAAAATAATATACTTAAAATCACTCCTCTCATACCGGTTCTGGCAGTTGTCGAATCTACCGATTTAATCTTTGCAATCGACTCAATACCTGCAATATTTGCAATAACCCAGGATGCATTTATTGTTTACACGTCAAATATTTTTGCCATACTCGGGTTGCGATCATTATATTTTGCTCTGGGAGACATTATTGAAAAATTTACCTGTTTAAAATACGGGTTATCAATAGTTCTGGCTTTTATAGGCATAAAAATGCTGATTATGGATATATATAAAATACCTACGGTGTTTTCTTTAATAGTAGTTGCTGTGCTTATATTCGGTTCTGTTTTTATCTCTTTTTTTATGAACGGGAAAGCAAAATCGGCCAGGCCGGTGGTTATAAGTGAATAGCCGGTAGGAGTTATATTTCATTTGTCGAATAGAATTTTATGTCAAAAGAAATAATTTATATAACAGCTACAAACAGGGAAACAGAGAAAAAAATAAAAAAACTTCTGTCACAGGAACAGATAGAGGTAACTTTTATAAAAGACATCCCGTCTGTTCACAGATTAAAAGGGATAATGCAAAAACTGAGAGGTGAACATGGTTGCCCCTGGGATAAAGAACAGACTCACAGAACACTCGTGCCGTATCTGACAGAAGAGGCCTATGAAGTGGTCAATGCCATAGAAGAAAACAGTAAAGAAAAAATCTGTGAAGAGCTTGGAGATCTTTTATTACAGATAGTATTTCACTGTCAGATAGGAGAAGAAGAACATACATTTACCCTTGAAGATGTGGCAGACGGCATAGTAAAAAAATTAATAAGACGTCATCCCCATATATTTTCCAATGTAAATGTTTCAGGCTCCGATGAAGTCATAAAAAACTGGGAGGAAATAAAGAAAAAAGAAAAAGGGAAGCAGGTAAAATCAATTCTGGAAGGACTTCCGGAACATCTGCCTGCTCTCGTGAAGGCTGATCTCACAGGGAAAAAAGTTGCAAGAGTAGGTTTTGACTGGCCCTGTGCAGAGGAAATATTGAAAAAGCTTTTTGAAGAGATAGAAGAATTTCAGGGAGCCATAAAGGAACAGAACAGTGACCATATAAAAGAAGAACTGGGAGACATGTTATTCACAATAGTCAATCTGGCAAGACATTTCGATGTGGAACCGGAATATGCTCTCAATTCCACAACAAAGAAATTTGTAAAAAGATTCAAGAGACTGGAAGAGATTTCACTGGATAAAAAAGACGGAAAATCCCTGAGTGACAGAACACTTGAAGAACTCGATGAAATCTGGGAACTGGTAAAGAAGGAATATAAGCATGAGACTCGATAAATATCTGAAAGTAAGTAAATTAATAAAAAGACGGCCTATAGGCAATCTTATGTGTGACGAAGGCAAGATTAAAATAGATGACAGAACGGGGAAAGCAAGTTCTACAGTAAAAGAAGGACAGATACTGGAACTGGATATGGGAAGAAAAAGGATTAAAATACGGGTGCTCCTTGCTCCTGAAAAACTTTCAGGAGGCATAAAGCCGGCAGATCTTTATGAAATAATTGAAGAGATAAAAGTTGAGGAAATTTAAAAGGGTGAAGAGTGAAGGATGAAGAGTGAAGGGTGCAATCCACCTGTCACGCGTTACGCGTTACGCGTCACGATTATAAAATTCAAGGAGGCAATCATGACAGACACAAATATATTCAGAACAGTAGCAAGACAGATACTGGATTCCAGGGGGAATCCAACACTCGAAGTGGATATATGGCTCGGGAACGGTGTAATGGGAAGAGCAGCAGTGCCTTCCGGCGCATCAGCAGGCACCCATGAAGCACTGGAAGTCAGAGATGGTGAAAAAGACTATAACGGTATGGGAGTTATGAAGGCAATAGATAATATAAACGGTATAATAGCACCGAAACTTGCAGGTGTTGATGTAACAAAACAGATGGAAATAGACATGATGCTCATACTGCTTGACGGAACGGACAACAAATCAAAACTTGGAGCAAATTCCCTGAGTGCCGTTTCAATGGCTGTGGCAAAAGCCGCTGCCAATGCCGTAGAACTGCCTCTATATCAATATCTCGGTGGCCCCTGTGCAACTCATCTGCCTCTTCCTCTTATTAATCTAATAAATGGAGGCATATACGGAAATAACAATCTTGATTTTCAGGAATTCATGATAGCTCCTATGGGAGCAAAATCATTTGCCGAAGCTATAAGAATCGGGAGCGAAGTATCTCATTCTCTGAAGAAAATCCTTAAAAAGAAAGGGCTCGGCACATCTGTTGAAGATGACGGAGGTTTTTCTCCGAAATTAAAATCTCATGAAAAAGCACTGGAACTGATAATAGATGCCATAGATGATGCCGGATACAAACCAGAACAGGAAATATGTATTGCCCTTGACTGTGCGGCAACGGAATTTTATAAAGACGGTAAATATATATTAAAAAGCACAGGCGAAGAGCTTACCTCTGCAGAGTTAATAGATGCCTATGAAAAACTGGCGGAAAAATATCCGATCATTTCTATAGAAGACGGCCTTTCCGAAGATGACTGGCCGGGGTGGAAGACCATGACAGAAAGACTGGGTAACAAAATACAGCTTGTAGGTGATGACCTTTTTGCCACAAATATAAAAAGAATAAGAAAAGGCATACATACAAAAGCGGCAAATTCCGTATTGATAAAGCTCAATCAGATAGGAACCCTCTCTGAGACACTTTCTGCCATAGAATTTGCAAAACGTTCCGGCTATACATCGGTCATATCCCACAGATCTGGAGAAACAGACGATACCTTTATATCACACCTGTCTGTAGCCACCAATGCAGGACAGATTAAAACAGGTTCCATATGCAGAATGGACAGGGTCAGTAAATACAATGAACTTTTAAGAATAGAAGAAGATCTCAGGTTCGCCGGCCAGTATTACGGAAGAGGCGTTTTTTATAATCTGGGATGGTAGATTTTTTATAAAAAATTTATCTATTAACATTTATCCACAGGCTGTGTACAACCTGTGTACAACTTTTCTCAACATAATGTTTTCTGTTAACTTTATCCACAGGCTGTGTACAACCTGTGTACAACTTTTATAAAATACTGAGTTAAGCATAAATAATACATATATGATCTCGTGACGCGTAATGCGTAACGCGTGACAGTAGTACCTTTACATGCTTATGGTCAGCTCAGTAATTTTACAGGTCAATGACTTTGCCTGTAATAGGACGGGGGGTTCTGGCACGATTCTATAAAAGTATACAGGAAAGAGAAAAACATATAAATTGTTTGATTACTCACAGATTGCCGGCACTATAACAATAATTGTTGAACTTACATCTTTCATGATTGCTTCTATGCTCTTTATTTCTTTTTACGGTAAAGCCATGGAATTCCGACGTCCTGCTTTAATTATTGCCCTTATAAATACTTTTTTTGCCGTAATAAAATTTATGCCTTTTATATTCAACTGGCCCGACCTGACAGAAAACCTTAAAAACCCCGAATTTACAAGATATTTAACTTTTATGATACTCATTATTCCCTATGATTTGATAAGATTATTTATCTTTATAACATCAGGATTTTTACTCTATAAATATTTAGATTTCAGGCCCTTAAGAAGAGAGTGGAAATCGGCATGGTACTGGTTAGATATTCTTATGACCTGTATAATATTTACAGGCATTACAGAAAGTCTGGTATATTTTATTCATCCTGTAACATCGGACCATGGCAGAAAAATTTCGGAATTAATGCTTTCTTACTATGCATCAAAAGATATTGGATCTTTTCATATTGCATCATGCGCCCCGTGGGCTGAAGAAGTAACATGGCGTTTTTTCTGGCCTGCCCTGCTACTGTATCTCTTCAGAAATATAAGATTTAAATGGGTTTATTCTATAGTGATAACATCTGCCCTTTGGAGTATAGGCCATGCCGGCATGTTAAATCCCGAATGGATGAGATTTATTCAGATATTCGTCTACGGTCTCTTACTGGGCTGGCTTTTAAAAAAAAGAGGACTTGAAGCATGTCTTGCAAGTCACTTTATGTCAAATATAATATTGACGGCCATACATTTACGCAGTCAATTTTAGTCGTGATGCGTGATACTATAATCGTGACACATAACGCATAACGCATGACGGGTGGTTCGTAATGCGTGATGCGTATTTTCACCGATACCGGGCGACCACAGGCAGGCGCCCCTACTCTTCACTTTTCACGACTCACGACTCACCACTCACACATTTGCCACTATAGCCGGTATATCAAGTATATTCAATATCTGTTCCGTAGTTCTTCCAAGGAAGAATTCTCTGATTTTATTATCTCCGTATCCTCCCATTACCACGCAGGATATATGTTTTTCTTTAACTGCTTCCAATATATTTTCCACTTCTTTGCCATGTTTCCATACTGCTTTTATATCTTCTTTATAGGGGAGGAGATATTTCTTTGCTTCATCAATGAGCATTTTGGCCTCTTCCCTGTCTTCTTTTACCGTAATAACAGTTATTGCAGGATTTAATAAAGGGATAAATTCTCCTGTAATTCTGAGGGCATTATTGGCTGCAGTAGAGCCGTCATAGGCTATAAGAAAATTATCTCCCAGCGTATCACCTTTACTGACGGATATTATTGGTTTGTTGGTCTTCTGAATCACATTAAAAACATAGCCCTGTAATTTTCCTTCACTATCTTTTTCAAGGCTTTTTCCCATTACGAGAAGATCTACCGAATGGGTTTCTTTCAGTATCTCTTCTGTAATATCACCTTTTATGACAGTAAGAGAATTTTTACCTTCTATGGTATTTTTACAGTCATTATAAACGGTCTGCACAAAGCCTATTTCTTTTTTGATATTCTCTTCCGCTCGTTTATTTTCCAGTTCAAGAGCCGGTGAATCAAAAGAAATACCGACTCCTGCAGACATGTAATTCATCATAGTCACATTGATCTTTCTCAGATCTTCAACATAAAGCAAACGTAACTCTGCTTTGAAAAGATTGGAAAGATTAATTGAAGTTTTAAGTGCGGCAACAGAACTGTCCGATGTGCCCATAGGCACGAGAATACTTTTTATCATAAAATAACTCCCCTCTCTTTTTCAGTTTCTTATATTATAGCATAAATAGTGAGTAGTGAGTAGTGAAAAGTGAAAAGTGAAGCGTGAGTAGTGAGTAGTGAAAAGTGAAAAGTGAAGCGTGAGTCGTGAGTAGTGAGTAGTGAAAAGTGAGTCGTGAGTCGTGAAGCGTGAGTAGTGGGTAGTGAAAAGTGAAATCTACCCGTCACGCGTTACGCGTAACGATATAATCATAACCGTATAAAACCGCCACTATTACAGCTAACACTGCAATTCCTGTCAGTCCTTCAGGCCCGCCAGTCAGAGGGTTAACATTTCTTACCATTAAGTATCCCAGAGGAGTCATCTGTTCGAATACACCGTAAGAAAAACAGACTGCAAGTATGTTGTTTGTTTTAAGATAGATCCATGAAAGAAGAAGTCCGAAAAGAAGAGAGAAGAGAAGTTTCATTAACACCCCTTCCGGCAGATGAGACATAAAATAATTACCGGAAGTAATATACCAGTATGGTTCTCCGGTCCATATCTGACAGTAAATGGAATAGCCCTGATTATAATAGCCTGTAAATACAAGAGGTATAGCCCATATACCACAGAATAATCCTGTAAGTAAAAGAGCTTTCTTTTTTCCCTTTTCTATGAGGTTTACAAATAAAAAACCTCTCCAGGCATATTCGCTTCCAAATGTCAGAAATGTAGAAAACACAAGAAAAAAACTGCCGGCAAGTATAAAATCCGCAAGAAACTGTCTTGCCGGAGAAAAACCCTGACTGGTATGGCCCTTTAATACTGCAAAAGTTAAATCTGCTGAGCCCTCACCGAGTATTACAGTGAAAAGAAAAGATAATATGACAAAAAGAAAAACTATAGCCCATGACATGAGATAATGAAGAAGGTTTCCCCTCCATAAAGAAGGAAGTTTAAATTTTATCTTCGGGAATATACAGGTTGTAAGAATAACTGACATAACAGGACAGAAAGCAATTATTCCCCTTAAAAGGTTATAACTTTCAGAATTTACTCCTTCTCCTGCAAGATAAAGTCCTGCCATAGCAAGCCAGCTTGAGGTGTAGACTATAAAGAGAAATATTACGATTTCTTTCCAGCCGGCAGAAGTGGTTATTTTATCTTTTACAGGCTTTATTGCAGTCTTTACATGTTTTTCCGGTACTGCAGGTTTTACCTGTTCCACAGGTTTCACCTTTTCTTTTTCTTCTATAAAATCAAAAGGATTGACAGGATTTTCTTCATCAAAGAAATCAAATATCTGCCCTCTGGGGACGGAAGAAGATGTGTTTTGCTGCCTGTTATATACATCAAAACCCTGCTTTTGTTTGAAATGTTCAAAAGTTTTTTGAAATAATTCGGATTCCTTTTGTTTGAAATACTCTGTACAGGATTTATCCAGATTGTCTGCTTCAGATCTTTTCATATTATCTTCTTCGGAATTTTTCGTTTTAGAACCAGAACCGGGAGGAGGAGAACTTAAAATTTCATATACTTTATTAAGCTGTTTCATCTTATCTTCAAAAAGTTCTTTTGCAGCTTTTCTGAGTTCTTCATCTTCAATATGTAATACCCTGTCGGCATGATATTTCTTCACAAGATTCTTATATGCACTTTTAACTTCTTTAAAATCTGCACCGGGAGTGAGTCCGAGAAATCTATAACATTCGTCTCTGTCTATGTTTATCACGTCTTTCTTAAGAAATAAACGTTATTATTATAACATAAATTTTTTTAAAAAAGTAATATTTATTCGTGACCGTAATGCGTAATGCGTAATGCGTGATACTATAATCGTGACGCGTAACGAGTAACGCGTCACGGGTAGATTAAACCCTTCACCCTTCACGACTCACTGCTCGACAGAATTTTCAAAAATATTAAAAATTGTAAGCTTCTACCTAGTTATTTTTTTTACGTTACGTTATAATAGCATATATTCTACATGAAATATTTTACTGTAAGTGAAAAGGAGATAATATCTTGAGTAAAATAATAATTCTGCTTTTTTTTCACATCTTTATTTTTGCAATGCTTGTCATAGACCTGGGTTTCTTCAACAAAAAAGCTCACAAGCCTTCACTGAAAGAGTCTGTCATATGGAGTATTGTATGGATTAGCTGCAGCCTCCTGTTTAATGCAGGAGTTTTTTATTTTCAGGGTAATGTGAAAGGGATGGAATTTCTTACAGGTTATATTGTAGAAAAGGCTTTATCGGTAGATAATATATTCGTTTTTGTAATGGTATTTACATATTTTTCCGTTCCCATGGAGTATCAGCACAAGGTGTTATTCTGGGGCATAATCGGTGCTCTTATTATGAGAGCAACTTTTATTCTTCTCGGAACAGTATTAATTAAACAATTTCATTTCATTCTTTATATATTCGGTGCTCTCCTCGTATACGGCGGTTACAAAATGATGTTTCATGATGACGAACAGATAGATCCAGGGAAAAACCCTTTCCTTAAACTCTGCAGAAAGATATTACCTGTAACCCCGAATTATGCAGGTTCAAAATTCTTCATAAGAGACGGTCTGAAACTTTTAGCAACACCTCTGCTCCCTGTCCTTGTAGTTATAGAAACAACGGATCTTCTTTTTGCAATCGACTCAATACCGGCAGTATTTGCCATAACACAGGATGCTTTTATTGTATATACGTCAAATATTTTTGCAGTTCTCGGCCTCCGGTCACTCTATTTTGTACTTGCAGGAATAATAGACAAATTTGTATATCTGAAATACGGGCTTTCTATAGTACTTGCTTTTATAGGTGTAAAAATGCTGATTATAGACATATACAAAATCCCTACGTCTTTTTCTTTAATGATCGTAAGTATTCTCATAGCAGGTTCAACCGTTTTATCTCTCTTTGCAAAAGAAGAAAAACTGGCACCTTCTTCAGTGACCAGTGAGCAATGAGCAGTTACCAGTTACCAGTGATAAAATAGATTCGCCTTTTACTGGTCACTGATTACTGATAACTGCTCACTGTAAAAGTCCTTCTTTAACACCGCATAAATAATGATATTGAAGTAAAATATCTCTGAAAAATTTACTGTCTTTTTTTTCTCTGCATTTATTGATAAGCCATCCATCGGGTTTTATGAAAGAATGAAGAAAAAGAGAAAAGGGGTTCATGCCCAGGAGGTATTTTATTTTCCAGTCTTTATGTTTCCTGTAAAATTTTACGGCAGACTGGCCTGCTTTTTTCATTATCTCACATTTTTTCTCCAGAGGAACAGGATGGAGATGATAGTTTACGGCAGATCTTACATAATTAATAGACACGCCTTTTCTGGCCAGTCTGTAACCGAGTTCTATATCTTCCCATCCATAGTCCTGAAATAACTCGTCAAACATGCCGGCTTCAATCAATGTATCCTTTCGGGCAGATGCATTGCCTGTCATAAAATAAAGCCATGAAAGCTTTTTCCTGTTATGTGGATGCATCTCCTGTCTTATGTCGGGATTGTTCTTTACATATTCATATTCCTCCGGGGATGAAACCTGAACTTCAAGCCCTATTACTGCTTCTCCAGGATATTTCCTGTGAAAAGCGGCATGTTCTTTCAATAAATCAGGTGATGCTATTATATCTGCATCTGTAAAAAGAATTATTTCACCTTTTGCTTTTTTTATTCCCGTGTTTCTTGCTCCTGATCTGCCTCTGTTTTCCTGACTTATAAATGTCAGAACAGGTTTTAGCTGAAGATTTTTTACCATCTCTTCTGTTCCATCGGTAGAACAACTATCTACTACAATAATCTCATACTCTTGAGACGGAAAGTTCTGTTCATCAAGAGATTTAAGAACAATCTCCAATGTATCTTTACGGTTAAAAGCCGGTATGACTATACTGATAAAGCAGGACATAATTAATAAACTACAGGTTTCTTTCTATATTCAAAACCTGTAACCCTCATAAATTCTTCAATGGTAATTACCCGATTTTTAAGAAGTTCCACTGACTGATCATGAAAAGTCTTCATGCCTTTTTCTATAGCTTTCTCTCTTATATCAGAAAAATTTCTTCTGTTTATTATCATATTTCTTAATTCTTCATCTACCGAAAAGATCTCATAAATAACATAATAACCTTTATAGCCTGAATGATTGCAGTTCTCACACCCATGTGTCCTTACCAGGACAGAAGGTGAGGAAAAAAGACCGGGAAAATTTTCCATCATACCTTCACCAAAAAGATATTCTTCCCTGCATAGAGGACAGGCAATTTTATAAAGTTTCTCGCTCGTAATACCTGTGAGAACACTTCCCAGTGCTGACGGTTCTATACCCATGTCATAAAGTCTCTGCATGGCATTTCCGGCATTTCTTGCCATAATCTGTGCTATAACAAGCTTTGTTCCCGATGCGGTAACACACAGAGATGCTCTGTCAGAATTTCTTACTTCACCGGTCATAATTATATCAGGATCTGAATCCATAACAGAGTTAAATATCTCTTCATAATCATGATCTATCTGTATCTGACTTACTCCGTCAAGTATATATTCAATATGCTCTTCAACTGTCATGATATTCAGGCTGGATTCCGTTTTTTCCTGTAACATTGAATAAACAAGTGTTGTTCTTCCGCTCTGAGGAGGTCCGCTTACAAGTATAAGTCCCGAAGATTTTGACAGCATCCCCCTTATTTCATTCACATCTTCTTCTGATTTCAAACAGACGGAAAGATTTGTTATTACATCTGACATATCCAGAAGTTTCATAGTATATTTTTCCCCTGCCAGTGTTTCTATGACAGAGATTCTTATTTCCGATGACGTGTCACCTTTAAAAATCATACGTCCTTTACGAATACTGCCGATTAATCTGAAAGCTCTGTTTATTTCCCTCATGAGAAAGGGGATTATTACACAGGACATATCAGTTACTTTTGAGAGTTTGCCTTTAATTCTGTAACATAATTCATAATTATCTCCTGCGAGAGGATTTAAATGTATATCAGTAGCTTTTTCCGAAAGACCATCCATGATGATCAGATAAAGGAGTGCATCTGTTTCGTAATCAATAATTTTTTGAGGAAGATTACAATGTTTATTTTTAAGTCTCTGAATAAAAAATTCAATAGTTTTATTTAATTCAGAATAATCTCCGCTTTCTTCCGTACCTTCTGTCTGCATAAATTGAATAAGATCTTTACGGTAAAAGCGCCACTGCTTACCTGCTTTAAATCCTTTAATTTTCGCCTCGCCAAGCCATCTGTAAAGGGTCGGATGGCTTATTTTGAGCAGTTCCGCAGCCTGAGTAAAGTCAAGTATATCACTCATGCCTTTACCTTCCTGACGGAGCAGTTCATCTAAATCATCTTCAATCATAATTCATCACCTGCCATGACATATCATTATACTGACCCCGGGCATACATATATAATAAAAGTTTTCCTCCCGTTACCTGTCACGAGAGCAGTTATGTGTTGTTTATGCCCATCACAGTAGTTACTTTTTATTTTTATATTCCTCGACTTTATATCCAAGTAGTTTTGCTTTTTCAATATCTGCACTTGATTTTTCATAGTCGCCTGCCCTGGCATAAGAAACTCCTCTGTAATAATAAGCTTCTTTATAATCGGGGTTAAGTTTTAATGCCTGAGTATAATCAGAAATAGCTTTATTATATTCTCCACTCCTGCCATAGGCATTGGCTCTATTATAATAACTTTTTTCATGTAAAGGATTCATTTCTATTGCTTTTGAAAAATCTGCAATTGCCCTGTCATATTCTTCTGCACCATAATAAGCACATCCGCGGTTATAATAGGGAATGAAATTATCAGGATATTTTCTCAGGGTATCGGACCATAATGTTATATTATCGGACCATACATTACATCTATTCCATGTAAGAAAAGACAGAGTGCATATTAACAAAGATAAAATTATCAACAATAACACCTTATTATATTTATTATATAACCAGTAAAACCCTTCTGCCATAATATAAAAAAAGCCTGCTGAAGGCATATAGGTATAACGGTCAGCTGCTATACCGGGGGGAACAGGGATTAACTGGCTCACAGGCAACAGGGTAATAAGAAAAAAAAGACTTCCAAAAATCACTTTTTTTGTATATTTCCGTGAAAAAATTATCAGGAGAAATAGAAGAGGAGTAATAAAAAGAGAAGCTATAAAAAAAGGAGGGAGAATATATCCGGAAGGATGGGGATAAATACAGGCCAGTTTTACAGGCATTAATAATTTACCTGTATAAAATATTATACCATGACTGGCAATACAGATATTATAAAAAAATGTATAATGCCTGGCTTCCGGATCCCGGTTCAAGAGTATAACAAACCCCTGTATAATAATAAATATTCCTGACAATAGAAAATACAGAATCTTGGCTGTAATATTACTGACAGTGAATTTTCGTTCCATAAAATAATCAAAGAGTAATAAAACAAAAGGAAGGGTTACAGCCATAGGTTTTGAAAAAAGGGATAAGAGGAACATAAATAAAGAAAGATAATAATAGTTGTAAGATCTCTTTTTCATATAATAAATATAACAGATAAGAGAAGCGAAAAAGAAAAAACTATAGAGAACGTCCTTTCTCTCTGCAATCCATGCTACTGACTCTACCCTGAGAGGATGGACACCAAAAAAAATTGCTGTTACAAAGGCTATAATCACATTATCAGTAAGAATAAAAATCATCCAGAATACCAGAAGAGTATTTAATACATGCAAAATAATATTTGTGCAATGATAGACAGAAGGGTTAAATTGAAAGAAGTGATATTCGACGGCATAAGTCAGGAAAGGAAGAGGATGATAAAGACTTTTCACAAATGGAATATCCCCCCTGACACCGGAAATACTGAATATATTTTTTATATTTTCCAGGGATAAACTTCTTATCATTTCATTGTGTATAACATATGCCTGGTCATCCCATTCAGTAAAGCCATTTTTAAGACAGGGAGAAAAACTAAGGACAGTAATGAAAACTATAAGCAGAATTAATAATCTTATTAGACGTATTTGCATCAAATATTTTACATCGCCAATCTTTTCTCAGATAAATCTTCTAAATATTTTTTCTATCTATATATGTCCGGCCAGTTAAAAGATAAACTAAATTCTATTGTATATATTAACTTCAGACTTGTCAATCGATTACATTTTTCTATACTTGCCATATATGGTATAATAATTTAAATCATAGCAAATGATTTTACTTAGATGAGCATAAAATATATCTCTCGTGACGCGTCACGCGTGACGGGAGGAAAACCATTATTACATGCTTATGCCGGGAACAGTCAATAAGTCCAATAAGAAATTTGAATAAATTACGACACCCATCTATACATGTATTACGGAATTCAATAAATGTCATTAGTAGAAGTAAAAAATTTAAAAAAAACCTTTAAAGACAGGAAATTCGGTTTCATAGACGCAGTTTCTGATATTTCCTTTTCCTTTGAAGCAGGTGAAGTTTTTGGTTTTCTCGGACCAAACGGTGCGGGAAAAACTACATTGCTTCGCATGTTATCTACAATACTTTCACCTACAGATGGCACTGCTACAATAGGAGGTTATGATATAAGAGACAACCCTCTTGAGGTGAGATCCCGGATAGGATTTCTGACAGGCAATACAGGGCTTTACAGCCGTCTTACAGCAGTTGAAATGTTATATTACATAGGAAGTCTCTACGGTATGAATAAAGAATCACTGAAAAGAAGATGTAATGAAGTGAGTGAACTTCTTGATATGGAAACATTTTTACACCGTAAATGCGGACAGCTTTCAACAGGCCAGAGACAGAGAATCTCCATTGCAAGAACTATTATTCATGACCCTCCTGTATTATTCCTTGATGAACCGACGCTGGGACTCGATGTAATGACCAGCAGAACAATCATATCATTTATAAAAAAAGCCAGAGAACAGGGGAAAGGCATATTACTTTCAACCCATGAAATGGAAATAGTGGAAAAACTGGCTGATAAAATATGCCTCGTCCATATGGGTCATGTTATTGCATCGGGAACTCTGAATGAACTCAAAGAAAAAACAGGAAAAAAATATCTGGATGACGTATTTTTATCATTGATAGAAGAGGATAACGGCAGAATAAATGAGATTGCCCTTTAATCTGAGAACAATCTTTATAATTTTTAAAAAAGAAATGAAAGATACCCTGAGAGACAGGAATATCCTTATTTCACAGTTCCTTCTTCCCCTTGTACTTTACCCTCTCGTAGTTATTATTACATCAACCCTCTTTACGGGACAGATAAAAAAAGCTGAAGACAGTATCAGCAGGATATATATATATAACAGTATAAAATCGCCGATACTTTCTGATACGATAAAAGCTTCTCCCCTCCTGAAGGAAGTAGATCTGAAAAACCCTTTTAAAATGCTTGCAGACGGCAACCTGGAACTTATAATATTTATTCCCGACGATTATACGGAAGACCCGGAGAGCAATGGAAGTTTCGAGCTGAAATTCCATTATAATTCTACAAATGAATTATCAATGATGGCAAGAAACAGAATCGATGAATTGCTGAAAACCTATAACGATATACTTGTAAAAAATCGCCTTAAATACAGGGCATTATCTGTGTCTCTTATAAATCCTCTTAAAATGTCATCAGAAACAGTTTCTACAAAAAAAAGAGAAGTAGGCTCTATGATCGGAGGCATTTTACCGTTTTTGATAATCCTCTTTACTATTACGGCAGGTTTTCTTCCCGCCCTTGATGTAATTGTAGGAGAAAAAGAAAGAGGCACCCTTGAAACACTCCTTGTGAGTAAAATAACAAAAAGTGATATTATTATAGGGAAATTCATGGCTGTCTGGGCTACGGCTCTCATGTCTACCTGTCTCCACCTTTTGAGCTCTACCGTTACCTTTGCAACACTTGCCCAGGAAGCCCTGGCAAAACTGCCTATTTCTTTCACATGGACTGCTTTTATAGCAGTAATTTTCCTCATGATACCACTTACGGGATTTGTCTGTTCTGCCATAATGGCTGTTACAATGGTGGCAAAAAGCTATAAAGAAGGTTCTAACTACCTGTCTGCTCTTACACTTCTTATGTTCATGCCTCTTTCAATCATTTTCTCACCCAGTATGAAAGCTACCTTCGCAACGTCCATAGTGCCTATATTCAATGTATCAATACTGTTCCGGGATATATTAAAAGGAGATTTTAACGCAGGTCATACAGTTGTTACATTTATTGCAACATTTGTATATACGTCTATCATACTGTGGATATCACTGAAATTATTCGAACAGGAAGATATTCTTTTCAGGGAAACAGTCGATATCTCTATGCCTCATTTTCTCTCTAAAGAGAAAATAATGAGAAAAGGA
The DNA here is from genome assembly GCA_040217695.1 of Vulcanimicrobiota bacterium. Classification (GTDB taxonomy): domain Bacteria; phylum Vulcanimicrobiota; class SpSt-956; order SpSt-956; family JAKJGF01; genus CALARM01. The sequence goes on from JBEHWO010000031.1 coordinate 14,716, forward strand.
AGATTTCCGTCTCCTTCAGAAGTGTTTGTACTTATATGCATAATTTTTGTACTCTTCTTTTTCGTGGGTTCAAGGTTTAAAGGATTCGGTCTTATTGCAGGGGTATATATGATTCAGTTGCTCCTCATATTCAGTCCGTCCATTATATTTTTATATTTCTGGAAATATGATATTAAAGAAATACTCAGGATAAGGGGATTTTCCATAGGTACCATCCTTATAGCCATATTGCTCGGCCTGTCAGGTATGGTAGTTACCATGCAGATTTCAGCTCTTCAGAATGTGTTTTTTCCCTTCCCTTCCGCAGAGAAAGTTCTCGGGCCATTACTGGATGTACTGAAAGCAAAAAACGGACTGGCCGATTTTCTTATTAAATTTTCTATGATTGCCCTGCTCCCTGCTCTCTGTGAAGAAACACTATTCAGGGGAGTACTTCAGTCAACGCTGGAAAAACATTTGAAAAACAGGCTTCATGCCATAATTTATACGGCAGTAATATTCGGGATGTTTCATATGAGTCCCTACAGATTTATACCTACCATGATTATAGGACTTTATCTCGGGTATCTTGCACAGAGAAGTAAAAGCATTTTCCCCGGCATGCTGGTACATGCCATAAATAACGGTCTTGTTTATATTGTCATATATTTTATGCCGGAAAACGATCCCGGTACAAAATGGCTCATGGAAGAAGGCTCTTTTCTGCCTTTTTATATTTTTGTTCCCGGCATGATGGTATTTATTATGTGTCTCTATTTTCTGAAAAGATTTTATTGTGACATCGTGACGCGTGACGCGTGACGCGTATCAGTTTATTCACATTTTGAATTGATTTGTACAGATGGCAATGTTATAATTGGTGAAGAGTGAAGGGATTTTATTAAATACTTAATTCGTTAATATACATTTCTTATAAAATATCAACCTAGAAATCTCGCGTGACGCGTCACGCGTCACGCGTCACGAATCAAAGGAGGTTTTATATATGCTCGGCCCCATATCTTCCAAACAAAAACCGGCAGAACACAGTACATTAAAATCACAGAAAGAGGAATCTTTTGAGTTACCCCGTGACAGTGTAGTATTGAATGGTAATATAAATAAAGAAGAACCGTTTCTGCAGAAAATAAAACAGCCGTCAGCAGGTACATCAGAGGCAAAACCTTTTAAATTTGCCTCTAAATATACAGTGCAGGAAATAATGACCGATCCTGTAAAAGCAAAAGCTTTTGAACAGGATTATTTGAAAGGTGAAAGTGAATATTTCTCTCTTGCAAGAGATGAAAAAACAGGCCTTATTTTTGACGGATTTAATCTGGATGAACAAACAGGGCAGATTAAAGATGTACGTTTCTGGAGTGCTCCTTCAAAGGAGTCCCTCGATCTCGGCATATGCATCAAAGCACTGCAGGGAGATGAAAAAGCTGCCCTTGTGGTTTCAAAGAACAATCCTTCCCTGGCAAAACAGGTGGCAGCAGATATACTGGAAAAGAAAATGGGAAGTTACATGGATTTCCACAAAAAAAATCCCGGTTACGGAGGATTTCTGCCATGGATTTATATAAAAGACGAAGTAACTCCGGCCGGTGACTGGGTCGGAGCCATACCGGGCCTGGACAACGGAGAATGGGTCTGGAGTGTCCTTGCGGCGGAAAGAGCGCTCAGGAAAGAAGGTCTCACAGAACTGGCAGATAAATACAGAGGATACGGGGCATTACTCACATCGAAACTGGGAAAGATATTCTATGATAAAGAAGCAGGGAAAATAAGGGCAGACGTGCAGGTTGTAAACCCGGAATCTCCTGACACAGAATATAAAACAAGTAAAAATGTTCCCGGCAAATGCGATTACCTGGGAGATTTCCACGAAGGGCTCATGTTAATACTCTTCGTATCACTTTTCGGTAAAGATATTTCAGAAGAGGATCAGAAGAAAATATGGGCAAATGTCAACACAAAAAGAGTGGAACATAAGCATGGCACAACATGGGAAGCATGGTGCGGTTCAGCCCATGAAAGCTGGGCCTATCTATTCCTTCCCTTCCGTGACATACCGGAATATAAAGATCTCTTCAGAATAAGGGAAGAAATAAGGACACAGAATGCGGCAGAAAGAGGTTATCCCGGGCTAGGAGCTTCTACAAACGAGCCGGGAGGAACAGGATATCTGTCTGCCTGCGGCATAGAAGACATAGGCACAATGGAACCTGTTCATAATGATAAATTCGCCGTTTACGGTGTATTCCCAACACTTCAGGAATGTTCCGACAAAGAGGGAGGTAATTACGGTCTTGCATGGCTTCTGAATATGTTAAAAGCAAATAAAATGCAGGGGCCTCTCGGAGGAGGCGAATCTGCCACTAATGACGGGAAGAAAGCATGCTGTGTAAAAACAGTGGATGGCACTTTCCCGAATCTTCTTGCCATGATGGGCGGCATTGAACATGAAACGGCAGATATGCTCAAAGATTACGGTGTATATGATAAATTTATACATATTATGGAAAGTAAATATAAAGAAGCCTTTGGCACTGAACCTCTGAAAGAACCGAAAGGACTTGCTATTCCTTCTGTTTCTGTACCGGCTGACGGTTCAGGCGATTATATGTAATCGTGACGGGTGACGCGTGACGCGTTAAATATGAAGCTTGTTAATAAGAACTGTCCCGTTTTCGGGACAGTTCTTTACGTTTAATCGTCAAGAATAATATCCAGGCCGTAAAGCAGAGAAACTGCTTCGGGGAGGGAAAATTTTGCTTTTTTTATGTCGTTTAATGTAGCATTTATATTATAATTACTGGATCCTGTAAAATCTGATTTCCCGAGCATTGTTCTGACAAAAAGGCTATCTGTGAAATCACTGTGAGACATGTCTGCTCCCGAGAGATCGGAATCTCTGAAATCGACGTCTTTTGCAACACATTCTTTAATACGGATTTTTTGTAATTTCAGCTCTGTAAAGGTAGAATGATTTATAACACAGTTAAAAAACTGCACAGGAGAATAACGGTCTTTTTCCTTATATAATGCTTCACTCCAGTTGACTCCTATTATCTTGGAATGTTTAAACACAGTATTTATAAAAGAAGAATATTTTATTTTAACAAGGCTCAGGTCACAGTGAGTAAAAGTACAGTTTAAAAATCTGCATTTTATAAAAATTGTTTCACTGAAATCGCATTTTTCAAAGGTACAATCATCGAATTCTTTTGAAACAATTTCCCTGTGCGACAAATCCAGATCTTTAAAAACCTGTTCAGTATAATCTGTTTCTGTTAAATCAATCAATAGATTTTCTCCTCATTTCAGTACTATTCCATATGAAAAATATTCACCCCCCCATAAGAATCTCCTGCACCATAAAAATATCTTGACAGATTATATTTTATGGAGTATATTTAAGTATTATACTATTTTTAATTACGGAGAGTATAAGATGAGCGGATCAATCTATACACTACCCGGGGAGGGATACAAATATGACAGATAAATTATACAGCTATGCATCTAACCGAAACGTATGTCCTTTTCAGGGGATAGATCTGTCCATGTTCATGTCAAACGAAACGATAGGAGGCTCGAGTCCGCCTCTATAAATAAATAATCTGAAGCTACTTTAAAGCCCGCTATCGTTCGATAGCGGGCTTTAAATTTTGGGTAAAAAAGGGGGAGCAGTTATGAATAAGGCCATAAAATGTACCGGTATAACGAAATATTTCTACCAGGCCAGAAAAAACGAGAAAAGTACATGGAATATTTTCGAAAAATTCAAAAAAGGGGAACGAATCAGGGTTTTAAACGGAATAACCTTCAATGTAAGGAAGGGAGAAATATACGGAATTCTCGGGCCAAACGGTTCGGGGAAATCCACATTGATAAGGATAATCTCAACACTTCTCCTTCCCGATGAAGGAGAAGTGACAGTTTACGGACTGAATGTAGTAACAGATTGTTATAAGGTAAGGCACCTTATAAACAGAGTATCGGTAGAGGCAGCTTTCTTTAAAAAACTGACAGTTATGGAAAATATACTTTTTTCTGCGAGACTCTATGGTATGGAAGCAGGAAAAGCACTAAAAAAAGCTGCAGAAATATTAAAAGATCTGGATTTTTCCGAAGATAAAATAAATGAATCCGTAGAAGACCTGTCGAGAGGGCAGCAGCAGAAGGTTGCCATAGCACGGGCTCTTCTTACTGAACCAAAATTGCTTTTACTGGATGAACCTACAACGGGACTGGATCCGAAAGCAAAAAAGGAAGTTCAAAAATTTATACTGGGGAAAATAAAAAACCAGAATGTCACAGTAATTCTTACGACTCATGATATGGAAGAAGCAGATAAACTCTGTGACAGAATAGCCATTATAAAAGACGGACATTTTATAGCAGAAGATACGCCTGAAGGGCTGAAAAGAAAAAGCGGAGAAAACAAATCCGACATAAGCCTTGAAGATGTATTTCTGCAACTGACGGAAGAAGTGGCAGCTTAATTTTCGTAACGCGTTACGCGTTACGCGTGACGCGAGGATAATAACCGTTCTAATAAGTTGTCAGGGTTATTTTTTTACAGTCTCTTAATTTGCGTGATGCGTGATGCGTAATGGGTGATACCCGTCACGCGTTACGCGTTACGCGTCACGAAATCTGTCACCTGAATATTTAACGTGATAATAAATATATACGCAGGTTATAAACCCGTCACGCGTTACACGTTACGCGTCACGAAATAAAGTGATAATAAATATAAAGGAGAGTGATAAACATTGATTTCAGCTATATTAATCAAAGAATGTAAAGCTTCCTATGCCTTTGTGGAACGATATGCCAATATGATAAAACATTATCTGGAATGGGAACTAGTGTTCATCATATACAGTATAGTCAATACACTGACAATAGGACTTATAGGGGTAGAAAGCGGCGACCCTTCGAAGGTGCTTTATCTTGTTATGGGAGCAATACTCTGGGGGTATTTATCCATACTCTTCCATGAAATAGGTCAGTCCATATCGTGGGAAAGGTGGGAGGGGACAATAGAATATACCTTTATGGCTCCAATACACAGAATAACCCATCTTCTGGGTACCTGTATAGGTGCAAGTATTTACGGACTCATAAGAACAGTTCTGATTATAATAATAGTAGCGGTATTTTTCAATATAGATCTGCATAAGGCAAACATATCCGGCGCAATTCTTATACTTGCCCTTTCAGGTCTTTCATTTATAGGTCTGGGGCTTATGTCGGCAGTGTTGCCTCTTCTGTCTCCCGAGAAAGGGCCTCAGGCAACACATATAATTCAGGCCATGATTTTACTTGTTTCAGGAGTATATTATGACGTATCGGTGCTGCCCCCGTGGATTCAGCCACTGGCATATCTCTCTCCTGCAACCTATACGTTGAAGGCAATGAGACGTGCCATAATGGAAGGAACAGGGATTTTAGAGTTAAAAAGTTCTATTGTCTTACTCATTATTACAGGGCTGATCACAATCCCTCTCGGTCTCATAGTATTTAACATTGGAGAAAAATATGTTAAAAAGACAGGTAAATTAAAAAGGAACGGATAATCTGTCGTAAAGCGTGATGCGTGATGCGTAATGCGTTACGCATCACGATTTCCTCAGAAAGCCGGAAAGTAACTCTGTAAATATGGCTATTCCCTGTTCAATTACACTGTCATGAGGGAGAAATTTCGAATTATGGAGCCCTGAAATATGCTCTCTTCCTGTTCCCAGCCAGAACATAAAAGAAGGATATTCATGTGAAATATATGAAAAATCTTCTGCTGTCATCTTATATCCGCAGTCTATAAAATTGTATTTTTTCGAAAGAATTTCGTATGCCATATCATACATGTTACTGTCTACAAGAACTTCAGGGCAGATTTCACCTTCTGTGAGTTTATAATTCACATCTGTCATTACCTTTATACCTTCAAGTATTCCCGTGAATTTCCGCACATATTCACGGTTTTTCTTCAGACTCAATGATCTTATGGCACATTCGGCTCTTGCATAGTCAGGTATGATATTTCTTACAGTTCCCGAAACAACCTTACCTGTGCCATAAACAAAAGGTTCCAGAGGGTTCATGGGAATTCTGTCAATCATATCCAGATAACTCCGTAAAGCATTCAGAGCATTTTTACCTTTCTGCGGGAAAGCGATGTGGGTATTTACGCCAAAAAATTCCACATTCAGTTCGATCGATGATGCAAAAAGTGCTCCCATGGTAGAAGCTACAGTTCCTTCAGGATATTCATCGATTACATGAAGGGCAAAAGCTCTGCAAATATTAAACCGCTCGAGTATTTTTGTATCTAAAAATTTTTTTGCTCCTGCTCCGAGTTCTTCTGCAGGTTGAAACAAAAAGAGGATATTCTGCTCTATCCTGTGTTCCACAACATATTTTAAAAATCCGTAAAGAATTGAGGTATGAACATCATGACCGCAGGCATGCATGAAATTATTACAGGATTTAAAGGGACAGTCTGTTTCTTCTTTCACAGGAAGAGCATCAATATCTGCTCTGAAGAGAAAAAATTCTCCGTCATTAACACGGTATTCTGCAATAAATCCTGTCTGAAGGGGCATATGAATTTTAAGAACCGGAGCTTTCAATTCTGAGATATTATCAATCAAAAGTTTTGTCGTATTAAATTCCTGAAAAGAAAGTTCAGGATTTTGATGCATTATATGGCGAAGTTCTATCGGTGTAATCATAAAAGCCTCCTTAAAATCGTGACGCGTAACGCGTGACGAGTGACGGGTGGTTCGTGATGTGTAATGGGCGTTTAAATAAACGCCCCTGCAGATCATTTTTTACTGTCTAACTCATCAATAAATTCCTTATTTTTTCAACAATTATGTCAATCTCTTTATATTCAATATTCAATGGCGGAAGCAATCTTATTATACTGTTATTTCCCACAAAATTTAAAAGGAGATTTTCTTCTTTAAATGCTTTATCCTTTAATTCCGGGTAAGCTTTATCCAGAACAACTCCTATCATAAGGCCGGTACCTCTCACTTCAATAATCTTTGACGATGTTATATTACCGAGAAGTTCTTTAAAATAAAGACCTTTTTTAGAAACATCTTCAAGGAGTTCCGGCAAATGTTCCATAAGAAATCTTCCTCCTGCCAGAGCAACGGGATTGGGTGCAAAGGTGGAGCCATGGTCGGCACCTTTTAAAATTTCCGACGTTTCTCCCAGGAATATGGCAGCACCCAGTGGGAGTCCGCCTCCGAGAGCTTTTCCTGCAGTAATGATATCAGGTTCAAGATTAAAATTCTGATATGAATAAATATGTCCTGTTCTTCCGAGACCTGCCTGAATCTCATCCATAACAGTTATATATTTAAAAATTTTCCTGTATTTCATCACAGCATCGGCAAAATCCAGGCTCACCGGAACTATTCCGCCCGAACCCTGAACAGGTTCCAGAAACACTGCCGCCACCTGTTTCCCGTATCTGGTCATATAATCTTCGAATAATTCTGCATCGTTAAACATAAGTTCTACTGTATCGGGAAGGAGAGGTAAAAAAGGTTCTTTTAAACTCTTAAATCCGTTCAAAGAAAGAGCGCCCAGTGTTCTTCCGTGAAAAGCTTTCGTAAAATATATGATTTTATTTTTTCTTTCGGTTGCAATTTTCTTTACTGCCTTCAGAGCGGCTTCCGTTGATTCCGTTCCGGAATTGGTAAAAAAGACTTTACCATCTTTCCCTGTGGCTTCTACCAGTTTATCTGACAAAATGTCCAGGTCTTCATCTTTAAAATAATTGGACATATGCATATATCTGTCCATTTTATTTTTTATCTTATTTAATAACGGTTCATAAGAATGGCCGAACGATAAAACTCCTATACCGGAAAATGTATCCGTATATTCTTTACCGTCTTTTGAATAGATATAAATACCTCTGCCTTTAGATACTTCTACAGGGAAAGGGCTGTACAGTTTTAATGTTGACATATATATTGTTAAACTCCTTATTAAGAATCGTGACGCGTGACGCGTGACGCGTGACGGGTGGCTCGTGATGCGTGATGCGTGATGCGTGATGTGTGATGCGTGATGCGTGATGCGTGATGTGTATTTTCACCGGTACCGGGCGACCACAGGGGGTCGCCCCTACTGCTCACTTTTCACTTTTCACTTTTCACTACTCACTACCTACAATTGAAACTCCTTCACAAGAGCATCTACTGCCTGCTGTTTATACGATTCCTCGACAAGACATGAAATCTTTATTTCCGAAGTTGTAACAAGTGTTATAGGTATACCTGTCATGGCCTTAAAAAATCTGGATGCCACTCCGCTCGACGATTTCATGCCTGTTCCTACAACGGAAACCTTTACATAACCGGACTGATAGGTTATATTTCCGTTAAAACCTTTCAGGAATTTGCTTAAAGCATTATTTAAAAATTCTTTCTTATCTTCCACTATGGTAAAGGAAACTGTAAGGCCTCCGTTTGGTTTTATAATGGAAATCATATCCACATTGAGACCTTCCTTTGCCACACCTTCAAATACATTCAGGGCAAAATCATAATCGACTGCCATATTTGTTATTGTAACCTGTGTCTGATTTTCCATGACTGAAAGTCCTGTAACCACAGGCTGTTCTATCATCATATCTTCCGAAACCACGTAGCTTCCCTCCTCATCTGTCATAGACGAACCGCAGTAAATGGTAATGCCGAATTTCTTCGCCACTTCTACAGAACGGCTGTGTAAAACCTTTGCTCCCAGACTGGCCATTTCAAGCATTTCATCACAGGTGACATATTTCAATTTTTTTGCCTTCGGATGTAATTTAGGATCTACCGTATATATACCGGGAACATCGCTGTATATTTCACAGTTTACTCCAAGGTCTGCCGCAAGAGCCACTGCAGAAGTATCAGATCCTCCTCTTCCCAGGGTCGTAAGATTACCATCTTCAGTAATACCCTGAAATCCTGTAACGACCAGTACATTGTAATCCTTCAGGAAAGAAAGTATTTTTTCTTTATCAAAAGATTTAATTCTTGCCCTGGTATGGTCATCTGTTGTCATGATGCCTGCCTGAAAAGCATTCAGAGATATGCTCTTAATATGTTTCGTATGAAGTGCCATAGAAAGTAATGCGGCAGAAACCTGTTCACCTGTCGTAAGGAGCATATCCATTTCCCTGCCTTCGGGATATTCCGTTATCTCTTTTGCAAGTTTTATGAGATTATCGGTGGATTTTCCCATGGCAGAAACAACTACTACGACTCTGAAATTCTGCTGTATTTTTTTCTCTATTCTTCCTGCCACATTCATTATACGGCCTGTGTCCGCAACAGAACTGCCTCCGTATTTCTGGACTACTATATTCATATATTGACTATAATCTCCTCAATTCTTCTATTAATTTTGTTTTTTCTCTTGTTTTCTCATCAACTACTTTAATAACTTTCGCAGGAACTCCGGCAACGACAGTAAAGGGTTTTACGTCGGAAATAACCACGGAACCTGCTGCAACAACCGCACCTGTACCGACTGTTACCCCTTCAAGTACAACTGCATTTGCTCCCATAAGAACATTATCTTCTATAACACTTGATTTTTCACTGGGAGGTTCTATGACTCCCGCAATGACAGAACCTGCTCCTATATGGCAGTTTTTGCCTACAATGGCTCTTCCTCCGACAACGACATTCATATCTATCATAGTTTTTTCACCTATGGAAGCGCCTATATTCAATACGGCTCCCATCATTATGACAGCTCCGTCGCCTATGTCCACATGGTCTCTTATGATTGCACCCGGCTCTATTCTTGCATTATATTTACTCAGATCCGCGAGAGGTATGGCAGAATTCCTGCATGGCATTTCTTTTTTATATTTCTTTATGAAATGTTTATTCTTCTCATAAAATTCCTGAAATTCAGAAAGTTCACAGAAGAGTACCCCGGCATCTTTACCTCCTATAAATTCTAAAGAGGCAAAATCAATTTTATCCAGTTCTCCTGAAAGATACACCTTTACAGGGGATTTCCTGGGTGCCTGTGCAATATAGTTTATTATTTCGTATGAATCCATCATAATTAAAATCCTCCTTTTATAATCGTGATGCGTGGTTTCGTGACGCGTAACGCGTGACGCGTGACGCGTAAATTTCACTTTTCACGACTCACTCTTCACGACTCACGCCTCACGACTCACGACTCACCACACAACTGTGGCAAAATAATCATCAAAAGTCTCTCTTCTTCTTATTAATTTCACCGAACCGTCTTCCTTTAACACAAGCTCTGGAGACCTCAGTTTTCCGTTATAATTAAATCCCATGGCATGACCGTGAGCACCTGTATCATGAATTACTATTATATCGCCTGTGTCAACAGGGGGTAATACCCTGTCTATGGCAAATTTATCATTATTTTCACACAGAGAGCCTGTAATATCGTATTTACACGATGGTTTTTCCTGCTCTTTTCCCATAACTGTTATATGATGATAGGCGCCGTATATGGCGGGTCTCATAAGATCTGCCATGGTGGCATCAAGGCCTATGTAATTTTTATAAATTTCTTTCTTATGTATTACCTTCGATACAAGATAACCATAGGGGCCTGTTATAAATCTTCCGAATTCCGTAAATAATTTTAAAGGTTTTATATTGTCTTTTCTTATGAGGACTTCATAAAGGTCTTTTACATGTTCCGATATATGTTTCAGCTCAAGAGGCTTTTCTTCAGGTCTGTAAGGTATTCCCAGACCTCCTCCCAGGTTAAGGAAATCAATATCTATTGAAATTTCTCTGGAAATTTCAACGACCAGTTCAAACATCATTCTGGCAACTTCAACAAAACATTGTCCGTCGAGTTCGTTGGACACTATCATTGTATGAAGGCCGAATTTTTTCACGCCTTCCTCTTTAAGAATTTTATATCCTTCAAAAAGCTGTTTTTTCGTAAAACCGAATTTTGCATCTCCCGGCTCGCCTATTATATTGTTCCACATAGAAAAACTTCCCGGATTATAACGTAAACATATGGTAGAAGGTATATATAAATGCTTCTTTAAAAAATCTATATGTGTTATATCATCCAGATTAATTATGGCACCCATGTTCAGGGCTTTTTCATATTCCCCGGAAGGTGTATTGTTTGATGAAAACATAATATCTTCACCCGATACATTGCATTTTTCCGCCAGCATAAGTTCTGCCATAGAACTGCAGTCAAGGCCGCATCCTTCCTCTTTCAGAATATCCAGTATGTAAGGAGTGGGAGTTGCTTTTACCGCAAAATACTCCTTGAAGTCACACCAGGAAAAAGCTCTGAGAAGATTTCTTACATTTTCCCTTATGGCTTTTTCATCATATATATAAAACGGTGTGCCGTATTTCTCTGCTATTTCAAGTATTTGTTCCTTATTAAAAGGCAAAATTTTCAATATAAATCCTCCTCATTTACAGTTACCAGTTACCAGTGCTCAGTTACCTGGTACCAGGTACCAGGTAACGGTTATTTTATCAATCACGTATATTCACTTTTCACGACTCACGCATCACGCAACCACCCGTCACGCGTCACGCGTTACGCGTCACGCCAAAACTACCCTTTATAGCTTCTCACCGGATTCATCTCCCGTCCCACCATGCGAAAAGCTCTTTTTTCTGCTTCATACATAATTTTTTCTTCGTCAATGGTCGTGAGATTACCCTTATCAAGCAATAATTTTCCGTCACATATAACATATTCTATATCGGCCGGGTGGGATGTATAAACTATATTTGACTTCACATCATGACACGGAGTCCAGTGAGTTTTTTTCTTATTAAAAAGAATTATATCTGCCGGTGAGCCTTCTTTTATGACACCGCTGTCTTTAAATCCCATAAGAGAAGCAGAACCGCCGGTTGCAAGGCGAAGAATCACATCATTGGGGAAAGATGCAGGATCGCCTGTAAGATTTTTATGTACAAGCCCCGTAAGTCTCATGACTTCAAGCATATTCAGATCATTATTCGATGCGGGGCCATCTGTTCCGAGTCCGACTTTTACTCCTCCCTTAAGAAGCTTTTCAAGGGGAGACATACCCATGGCCAGTTTCATATAGGTTTTTGGAGTATGTGCCACATATACTCCTTTTTCCGAAAGTATTTTTATATCTTCATCCGATACTGATATACAGTGAGCACTTATACAGTGAGAGTCAAAAACTCCCGTATTCAAGAGATGCTCTACAGGGCTTCTGCCATATTTTGCCATAGAGATAGAAACCTGTTCTTCAGATTCCGAAAGATGAAGATGAATCCCTGTATTTAATTCCCTTGCTTTATCTGCCACAAGGGCAAGAAAATCAGGAGGACACATATATGGAGAATGGGGGCCGACGACACATTTAATTCTTCCTTCACATGAATTATGATATTCTCTTATAAAAGACAGTGTATCTTCAAAGGTTTTCTTCCCCACCTCCCCGTCTTTCCCGGTGCCGAACTGACACCATGCAAGAGTGGCTTTCATGCCTGATTCAGCAACTGCTTTTGCAACCATATCCATATAAAAATAATGATCACAGAATCCCACTGTTCCCGATCTTATCATTTCACAGCATGCAAGAGCACTTCCCCGGTACACATCTTCCGGTTCCATGGCAGACTCCGCCACCCATATCTTCTCATTGAGCCATCTGTCAAAAGGAAGATCCTCTGCCCAGCCCCTTTCAAGAGTCATAGCAGAATGACAGTGACTGTTAAAAAAAGCGGGAAGAGCAATATAGTTGTGTCCGTCAATAACCAGATCAGGCGTAAAACCTTCCGGCACTGTACCGATTGAAAGAATATGTTTCCCTTCAATCACTATATCTGTATTGCTCAGAATGTCACTGGATTCGTCAAGAGTTATGGCTGTAACATCTTTTATTAATATTGACATAAAAACACTTCCTGAAAATAAAATAAGATTGAAGATTCGATAAACATTGAATATTTCCTTTAATTTATTAATTTTCAAAGCAGTAATAACGTTTGACAAGTAACGCTAAACGTATCGTATATTTTCAATTTTTACCACGATCTTTTCGGGGAAAATTGTATTATATTTCTGTAGCCAGAAAAATTGTGGGATGGAAATTTATCAAAAGAAAGTGGCAAATATACAAATTATATGCTAAGATACTATTCACGTTAATACTGAGGAATTTTAGCATGAGAGCTTCTGATAAGCTCGCAGAAGTAACATTAAACAGAAAAAAACTGTAAAGGTATATAAAAAAATGATTAAAAGATTAAAACAGAAAACTTTAATAAAACCGGAATATATAAAACCTTCCAATAAGGGATTTAAAGTTATTGGAGTAATTAATCCCGGTTCTATAAGAGTTGGAGATGAAATCTATCTTCTGGCAAGAGTGGTGGAAGGCCCGACAATTGAACGGAAAGGATATTTCTTTTCTCCAAAGTATATTTTTGAAGATAAAGAAAAAAGACTTGAAATAGAATCTTTTCCAGTATGTTCTTCTCATAATGGAGATGTGAGGGAATACCTTGATGAAAGAGGTTTTATGAGACTTCCATTTATATCTCACCTGCGACTTGTAAAATTAAATTCCTCCGGTTTTAAAGTCTTATGGATTGACGAAAATCCTACATTTTATCCGGAAGAAAGCTATGAGGAATTTGGAGTGGAAGATCCACGTATAACCTTTATTGATGGTATCTATTATTTCACCTATGTGGCAGTATCAAAAGATATGGGAGTAGCTACAGCTCTAGCATCAACTTCAGATTTTAAAACATTTAAAAGACATGGCATAATCTTCTGCCAGGAAAATAAAGATGTAGTAATATTACCGGAAAAGATTAATGGCCGTTATTGTGCTTTCCATCGCCCAGTAGCAGAGCATAAACTCTCACCGCCAAATATTCAAATAGCTTTTTCACCTGACCTTGTTCACTGGGGTGAACATAAGATATTAATGGGAACCAGGCCGGGGAAATGGGATTCAGACAGAATGGGAGCAGGAACAGTTCCATTGAAAACAGAAAAAGGGTGGCTTGAATTTTATCATGCCGTCAGACTCGAAGAAAAAGGTGATCCTGTAGGCGTCTATCGTTCAGGAGCAGCACTTTTTGACCTGACTGATCCGTCAAAACTTATAGGACGTTCAGAAAATCCCCTGTTATCTCCGGAAGAATCATCAGAAGCCATGGGATTTGTCAAAAATGTAATATTCCCTACAGGAGCGATAATAGATAAATCGGGGGAAAATATTATTGTCCATAGCGGCGGAGCAGACACAGTGGTTAATGCAACATTACTATCTCTTGAAAGTATATTTAATGAACTCGAAAATTAAGTAGAAAATATTATATTGGGCAGGTTTTACCCGCCCCTAATATAAAATTAAAACTCAAGCTCAAAGATTACAGGTGAACCTGTAATCTTTGATTTTCTTGCAAGTTCATATGCTTCATTATATTGTCCTGCCACCATATCCCAGAAAACAACTGTCTCAAGGTATAATTTTAATTTATCACTTAGATCTTTTCTCACATTCTCATCACAGGCAAGGCGAATTACTTCATCTTTCATCGTGTTTTTTGTAGTAAAGAGTAATCCTCCTCCGCTTTCAATGGTCTGAGTGGTTAATCCTTCCATAGGAGCAGTTGTAATATAAGGTTTATTCAGAGAAATTATACGGGCCAGGGTGCCTGACTGAGTTTCATCTGTAGATGGCAATATGATGAAATCACATATGGCCATCATCTTATAATATATATCTCCTCTAGGTATGAACTCGTAATAATGGGCGATTCCGAGATGTTGAAGTTCAAAGGTTTTGGATTTCCATCTTTCATAATCTTCTTTATGATTTGGATCACGCATATTTCCTGCTGCAAGGAGATCCCATTCCTGGCCACAACGTGCTTTTATTTCCTTATGGATTTCTTCCCACATGGAAAGTAAAATATCCCATCTTTTATTGGACTGAATCCATCCAATCATTCCTACTAAATGTTCAGACAGGCCAATTTTATCAAGGCCAAGCTCTTCTCTTAACTGTGGAATTTGATGAACATACCATTTTTTATCAGGACGGGCTCCAAGAGGAACTACCATAATATTTCTTGGTGTTTCCCAGCCCAGACTGAAAAAATTCCAGTTCAAACGCCATTTCTGGTAGTGACATTTAAATAAAAGGACATCACATCTCTGACAGAGGCGATATATGAAGTCAGCTTCCGAATCCCTCAATCTGCCGTGTATAGTATGAGGTTCCACCACAGTTGGATAATCTTCTATAGCATCAAGCAAAGTCAGAAAACCTTCATTATTGTCTCCAATTCCTCTCTTATCACGATACTCATAAAGGCCGTATTCATGTTCTATATGCACTACACAGGGATTTAATTTTTTTACTTTCTCGGCTACAGGTTTCCACCAGCTGTGATGACTCAAGTCGATTATCGGGAAAACTCCTTCTCATCTTCCGTCTGTATGGCTGATTACCAGGACTTTTTTATCAGGGTTTGCCTTTTGTATAAATTCTCTGGCCTCTTCTGCAAAAGTAGCTATTCCACAAAAACGTGGAGGATAAGAACTGATTATAACGATAGTTTTTTTATCAGACATATTACTTCCTTTCTAAAACCATTTTTATTAAATCCGGTATAATTTTTTAAGGAAACAAAGCCATCAAAACTCCAGAAATATTATAACACAAAAAACCATAAATATTTATAGAGTATTTCATAACTTATTAGAATTTAAATAATTCGTAATGCGTAATG
>JBEHWO010000032.1:0-30025 GCA_040217695.1 Vulcanimicrobiota bacterium
GTGGTAGTGCTGAAAATGGTTGGAGAAATCTTTGCAAATGTGCTGGAAAGAAAAAAAACAGAGGAAATAATTAAAAAATCAAAAGAGGCTGCAGAGCAGGCAAATATTGCCAAAAGCCAGTTTCTTGCCACTATGAGCCATGAAATAAGGACTCCTTTAAATGCCATTATAGGTATGACAAGCCTTCTTATGGAGACTACCGTTACGGAAGAACAGAAGGAATTTATTGAAACAATAAGGATAAGCAGTGATAATCTGCTGAGAATAATAAGTGATATTCTGGATTTCTCAAAAATTGAAGCAGAACGTTTTGAACTGGAATATCAGCCTTTCAATCTGAGAACCTGTATAGAAGAAGCTTTAAATCTGATTTTCCCCAAGAACCATCCTGAAAACATAGAAATTCTATATGTATTTCATAATGATACTCCACAGTGTATCAGAGGAGACCTGACAAAGGTTATGCAGATTCTTGTAAATCTTTTGAGTAATGCAGTTAAATTTACGGAAAAAGGCGATATTATTCTTACTGTCAGCAGTAACCATATATCGGAACAGGACTATAAAATACTTTTTGCCGTAAAAGACAGCGGTATTGGCATAGCACAGGATAAATTAAATCTTCTATTCAGGCCTTTTTCTCAGGTGGATAACAGTACAAAAAGAAAATATGAAGGAACAGGACTCGGCCTTGCTATAAGTAAAAAACTCTGTGAAATGATGGGCGGCAGTATGTGGTTGGAAAGTGAAGAAAATAAAGGAACAACTTTTTATTTTACTATTATGGCCCGGGCTTCTTATGATATACCCTGGGATTTTCCCCATGGTAATCAGCAGAAACTTTCGGGAAAAAGGCTTCTTTTAGTTAATAACAGAGAACTTACCAAAAACTCACTCAAGAGTTACTGTACAGACTGGGGGATGGATGTTACTTCATCATCTTCAGCAGAAGAAGCCCTTTCGCAGATTATAAATGAAAAAAATTTTGACGCTGTAATTATAGATATACCTCTTGCAGACATGAATAACAGAAAAATTGTTTCTGAAATACATGAATACTTATCTCATAGAAAAGTACCTTTAATTATGTTTTCCCCTATGAGAGAACAGTTTAAAACAACTTTACCGGAGATTATACCGTATCTGACAAAACCATTTAAACCGCTGGAACTTCACAGTACTTTGAACAAAATCTTCACAGATTATGCAGGTATGAAATCCTTTCTTCCCGAGGAATTACAGGATGCATATGAAGATAAATTTATCAGGATATTACTGGCAGAAGACAGAGTCATCAATCAAAAAGTAGCTCTCAGACTCCTGAAATACTGCGGTTACGTGGCTGATATAGCTTCAAATGGCCTTGAAGTTCTGGATGCTCTGAAAAGGCAAATATATGATGTAATACTTATGGATGTACAGATGCCGGAAATGGACGGTCTCGAAACAACCAGGATTATCAGGAAAGAATTTCCCGGGGAGAGGCAGCCGTGGATAATAGCCATGACTGCCGGTGCTTTCACCCATGACAGAGATGAATGCTTCATGGCAGGAATGAATGATTATATAAGTAAACCTATAAAATTAGATAAATTAAAAGAATCTCTCAGAAAATGTAAAAGACTTGAAATATACGAAACATGTCTTCTTACTCCGATTGCTGATATTGAGAGTAAAAAAATAAACATATCATTCAACCATAAAGAGATCTTTGACAGACAGGAACTGATAAAAAACCTTGATGATGATGAAGAATTATTCAAAGAATTGATTGACATATTTCTTGATACCATTCCCTCTGAAATAGCATCTCTCAAAGCAGCTCTGAACAGGAAAGATTTTGTCATGGCCAGACGTTTCGCTCACTCAATAAAAGGTGTGTCAGGAAATATAAAAGCAAATGCCCTGAGTTACATAGCCCTGAATATTGAAATGGCCGTAAAAGAAGATGATATAGAAAGAGCCTCATTACTTTTACCGGACATTGAAGAGGAATTCCTTAAATTTAAGAGATTATTATAAAAACTGGAGAAAAAATGGAAAAGCCTGACATTGTAATCGAAAAACTCTATTTACATCTCGAGAATATGGCCAGAAATATTATCAGGGAGAATCTTGACCTGTCCATAAAAGAAAATCGAGATTTTTTAAATAACCCCGATGATGTAAACCATCAAAAACCTAAATGGCATCAGTTCGGCATTATAACACATACTAAAATGGTAGAAAAAGCCTTCAGAGAAGAATTACCTGTATACCTGAAAAAATGGGGAATAAAAGACAGGGCAGATATGCATCTTGATGAAAAAATTGAAGGTATAAAAAAGAAAGATTTATTTATTATGACCATAGTTCTTCATGATACAGGCAAATTTAAAGTAAGAACTATGAATAAAAAAAACGGCACTTATTCATTTAAACCTCATGAAAAAGCTTCCGGTGAAATCATCAGATCGTTAAAAAATACCCTGATGAAAGATTTTTTTCTTACAGAACACCAGATAGAATATATTGCCAGATGTGCAGAACTGCATTTTGAGCTTGGCCTTCTCAGATATACAGGAAAGGACAGCAAAACCGGTTTTAACAGAGAATTCATAAAGAGTGATACCTTTAAAAATACCGTCATGGAATTCATATCGAAAAATCCTGATTTCAAATGGGAAATAGGATTGTTTTTCCTTGCTGATACACTCGGTAAAATTGACATAAGAATAAATGACGAAAATAACATAGAGGAAATTGAAAAAGCAAAAAAAGAGATAAATGAAAAAAAAGCATATACCGGTATTATCAACGGCATTTTACAGTTACCTGTAAATCTGGCGGCTACGGAAGAATATTTCAGAATCCTTCTTGAGTCATAAACGCAAAATTTTTTTTTATTAATAATAAAATTATCTGTTATTTTTTAACATAATGATTGCACTTCAGGTTTCACGGTGTTATAATTCTTATATAAAATTTTATAATTAAGGGACAGAGATAACACATCACAGTACTATGTTTAAAAGTTTCAGAATAAAATTATTTATTATATTTCTTTTAACTACCATAGCAGTGTCAGGTTCTACGATATATTTTATATACCGTATAGCCGTAGAAGTACAGCTTGAAGCTTTAAGGAAAGCAGTTATTGCCATAGCTTCAACTACTGCATTGATAATAGAGCCTGAAGAATTCAAGACAATCGATATAGATAATCCTGTATTCTCTGAGCCATTTAAAAAGTATAATAATCTGCTTCATAAAGTAGTGGAAAATAACCCCGATATCAGATATGCCTATACTCTGGTTCAAACGAAGGATCCGAATATATGTAATTTTGTTGCCGATGCAGAGTATTTCGGCAGAGATGCAATGACCGAACAGGATAAAAAGGAAATCAGTTATGATGTCAGTAACATTCCTGAACTGCGGAACAGGATAGCTTTTCTCGCCCCTGTGACAACAAAGAATTACTATAACGATCAATGGGGTACATGGCTTACAGGTTATGCCCCTCTCAGAGATAAAGATGGCAATCCGCTGGCAGTAATAGGCATAGATATGTCTGCCTCAAAAATCTCCTCTTTCCAGGAATATCTCACCCTCTGGAGTATCCTTATTTTTATCATGGATGTGATTATTTCTATTATTTTAAGTGCTTTTATTTCTTCTACCATAAGTCTTCCAATTCTAAAAATCGCGGAACATACAAAGGAAATTTCCGAAGGAAATTTTAAATCCAGAATAGATATAAAATCTGAAGACGAGATAAAAAAACTTGCAGATTCGTTCAATACAATGGTAGACAGGCTGGATCATATGTTTCTAGATCTTGCCAAAACTCAGTCTGATTTGAAGGTAGCCCATCTGGACACAATATTTCGTCTTGCCCTTGCCGCAGAATATAAAGATGAAGCTACTTCGCAGCATCTTAAAAGAGTCAGTGCCTATTCCCGAATAATTGCCGAAAAATACGGTCTTTCGGAAGAAGACCTGGATAATATAGAAATAGGAGCACCATTACATGATATAGGGAAAATCGGCATACCTGATAATATTTTATTGAAAACAGAAAAATTAACGAAAGAGGAATATGACATAATAAAAAAACACCCTTCCATAGGTTACGAAATTCTTAAAGAATCCAGGTCACCTTATCTTAAAACTGCAGCCATAATCTGCCTGAAACATCATGAATATTTTGACGGCACAGGGTATCCCGGCGGACTAAAAGGAGAGGACATACACATATACGGACGTATTGTAGCCCTGGCAGATGTGTTTGATGCTCTCACATCAAAACGTTCCTACAAAGAACCTGTATCTGTAGATGAAACGGTGGAAATGATAAAAAGTAAAAGAGGTACCCAGTTTGACCCGAAAGTTATAGATGCTTTTCTTGAAAGCCTGGATGAAATAAAAAAATACATAAAATTTTTTGAAGACAGCCATGTGTAATCAGTGACCAGTGACCAGTTACCAGTGACCAGAAACTATTGACCCGAGCATAAGCATTTAATAAAGGTCTTCCTCCTGTCACGCGTTACGCGTTACGCGTCACGTCAGCAACAGGTAATAACTGATCACTGGTCACTGCTCACTGTATTTACTCTTCCCTGAGTGCCTGTGCAGGAGAGGTACGGGCCATTTTAATAGAAGGATAAATACCTGCCATTATTGATGCAGACAGTGAAATGATAAAAGCCTGAACAGGTATGGTCGGACTTATTACCATTTCCATTGTCCATCCGAAGGATATCCTGTTTATGACAAATATAAGGACTACAGCTATTATAATGCCAAGAGCCATAGCCATAAAACCTGCTATAACACCGATGAGGGCTGTCTGGATTATTACAATCTTCCATACCTGAAGAGGAGTAAGACCTGTGGCTCTGAGAACTGCTATCTCTTTTGCTCTTTCAAGCTGAAGGGCCATTAAAGCACTCAGCACTCCTATGAAAGCCACTATAATTGAAAGGATTCTCAATACATCTGTTATAATAAAAGTTCTGTCAAAAACACCCAGTGTCATTTCCCTGAGTTCTCTGTTTGATTGTACTGCTATTACCTGATCTGTCCCTGTATTTTGTTCCAGTTTATCTATAAATTTATCTATATTTATTCCATCTTTCACATATATGGCAAGAGAAGAAACATTCCTGTCATCCCAGAATTTATCGTATGTTTTTCTGTTCATGACTATGATACCCCTGTCTGACGTATAGTCATAAAAAATACCTGCCACAGTAAAATCATGGTCTCCCCTGTCCGTACACAGATGAATTTTGGAACCGCAGTCCGTACCGTGAAGATAGGCATATGGTTCCGATACTATGACTTCATCCCTCTCTGTAAAGCCGGGCCATATGTCTTTACTTTCTTTAAAACGAAAAGAATGACATGTCTGCGGATCAACTGTAATTGCTACAAGCTGGTTCAATCCCTTTTCCGATTCCACCATAACCCCTCTGTAAGTACTTATAAAAGAAATCTCAGGGAAAGAAGAGAATTTCTCTATTACCTTCCTGTCAAGTGTCAGATCGGAACGGCTGTAAACAAGGCTGGGAGGAGATACATATATATCGGCTTTAAGAAAGGTTTCCATCCATATTATTACTGCATGCCTGAGGCTCCCGACCATAATTCCAACACTTACCGTTACAGAAACAGCTATCATGAGAGCGGCAATTGCAACAGATGTACGGCTCAGAGAAGAAATAATACCTCTTGCCGACATAGAGCCGATAATCCCGAATAAAGCCCGTGTAACAGGTGTAAGGATTACCGTAAAAATTACGGTAACCGGCGGAGTGAGAAGGGCTGCCCCCAGGGTTATAACAAAGAGTGAGCCTATACTGAATAGAAGGCTTTTTTCGGAAAAAGCTATCATAATTGCCGATAATACAATTAAAAATATACCTGTTATTGATTTTGAAAAAAGAGTAAGATGCAGTTTATTTTCCGCCTCAGAGCGCCTTATTACAGTCCCCGGCGGTGCGGAAGTGGCTTCCAGAGCCGGAAGTAATGCAGCCAGGAGTGTTGCCAGAATACCCAGCAGAATACCTTTAAAAATAATAAAAGGATTTATTGATATATGAGTCACAGAAATAACAAAATATATATCATTTATTGCCTTTGATACGAGTGTAACCATGCCTTTCCCGAGACAGATTCCTGCCTCTATGCCGGTAATCGTTCCAATCACACCCGTAACAAGAGCTTCACCCAGTATAAGAGCGAATATTTCCTGCCCTGTAACTCCTATTGCCCTGAGCATACCAATCATGGTACGTCTCTGTACTACTGAAAATGTCATAGTATTATAAATAAGAAACATGCCGACAATCAATGCAAGAGTGCTCATAGCGGTAAGATTGAGATTAAAGGCTCTCGTCATATGTTCTATTGCCTGAGTCCTTTTACCTGAAGAAGTTATTTTCATGGATGGCGGAAGTTTTTTCTTTATTTCCCGCAACTGATTTTCATCAGCCACAATCAAATCTATAGAGCTTATACGGCCGGCACAGTCCATTATTTCCTGGGCAGTGGCAATATCTGTAACCATTAAATTTTCCATAGCCTCTTCAGTCAGGTTATCGGCAGGTTCTATAAGACCTGCCAATAAGATTTTATGCTTCAGGCTCCCTGCTCTCACGGTAAAGGTATCTCCTGCCTTAATCCCGAGTTTTCCGGCCCTGTGAGAGGAAATAATTGCAGTAAAAGGTTCGGTCATAAAAGGGATCAAATTTGCCAGAGAATTACCTTTAATGCCTTTAAGATAAGGCCGAAATTCACTGTCTACAACTGCATCTATACCGATAAGGTGAAGAACCTGCCCTTTATAGTCAGTTAATGCCAGAAAACCTTCCACCAGAGGGGCACAGTGCCGTATGTTTGCTTCTACTCTGAGTTTTCTGTAAATCTCCTCCGGAATACCTCCGGGAGGGCCTGTTATTTGATGTGTAGACGTTCCTGTTACAGCCTGTGTGGATAAAGAAAAAGCCTCTTTTGAACTTTCATTTGCTATATCCATAGATATTACTACTGCCACACCTAGAGCTATTCCGAGAATAGAGAGTAAAAATTGCCATATATGGATTCTTATATAACGGAGACTTGATCTTATGAGGATATGTTTCATATCTTTAAATTAACCTGTTTCTATGTCTGTGTCGAGTATATGAGAGATAAAATCCATAACTTCCTGTCCTTCTTTGATTGATTGAGGAACAATTTTGACTGCTATCTTACCGAACATAAGATCCAGTCTGCCTGTTATTCTTCTGCCTGACGGAGAAACTACCCTTACAGGCTGAATTGCTGTAAGTTCGTTCCAGGAGACCCTTTTTTTGTTTCTCAAAGTTATGCCTTCCTCATCGACAACAGCAGGCCAGCATGCGGACGAAAACCACATCACTATAGCAGCGACTCCGAAAGAACATAAACCGCCTATAATCATAATAGAGATAAAAGAGCCTGAGAGATGAACATCTATTTTTTTCATTGCCTGCCATCCTTTTCAGCAAAAATATATATTAAGGAGTTGTAAAAAAATAACCTTATCATATTTACAATCGTGACGCGTAACGCGTAACGGGAGCATATATGTATTATTTATGCTTACATCAGTAAGTATTCTCCGGTTTTATTTAAAATTCCTACATTTTTTACCGATATAATATTTTTCCCTTCTTGTAAATTCAACTTTTTTTCTTTATAATAAAAAAACACGGAGGTTATTATAATGAACAGCTCTTCAAAGCCATTAATATTAATAGTAGACGACACACCCAGAGTTCGTCAGGCCATATCATATCTTTTAAGCAAAAAGGATTATGAAATTTCAGCTGCAGGTAATGCCGCAGAAGCTCTCAATTTGCTGGGTGAAAGACCTGCAGATCTTATTATCCTTGATGTTATGATGCCTGAAACAGACGGATTTCAGCTATGCAGTCAATTAAAGGATTATAAGGAAACAAAAGACATACCTGTTATATTTCTGACAGCCAAAACTACCCCATCAGATATTGCAAAAGGACTGGCAGCAGGGGCAGTAGATTATATAAAAAAACCTTATAACAGTGAAGAACTTCTGCTGAGAGTGGAACTTCATTTGAAGCTGAAAAAATCAAGAGACAATGAAAAAACCCATATGTTACGGCTTAAAAATCTCTTTGAAAAAATGCAAGAAATTTCTTCCTGTGAAACATGTAAGAAATTTTTCAATGAAGATTATCTGAAAGAAATGGAAGCATATATTAAAGGTTTCGAGTGAGGAGTATAAATAGATGAGTGACAGAGTTGGATTAAATATCATTAAAACTGACAGTAAAATACTTGTAAGTGCGTGTCTTGCAGGAGAAAACTGCCGGTATGACGGTAAGAACTGTCTGAATAAAGATATAAAAAACCTGGTGGATACAGGTAAAGCTGTGCCTGTATGCCCCGAGGTTCTGGGAGGGCTTCCTGTTCCCAGAATACCGTCGGAGATAACCGTCTGTGACGGAAATGAAAAAATAATTAACAGGCACGGAGAGGATGTGACTGAGTTTTTTAAAAGAGGTGCAAAAAAAACTCTGGAAATAGCGAAAGAGAAAAAGGTTATATGTGCCATACTGAAGTCCCGAAGTCCTTCATGCGGCACTGGAGAAATATATGACGGAACCTTCGGCGGTAAACTCACGAAAGGAGACGGAATAACTGCCATAAAGCTCAAAGAAGCAGGTATTCCGGTTATATCTGACGAAGAATGGCTTTCTCTATAAACACAGGAGTTATGATGGGTGTAAAATACAGGGTTTACCTTATTATCTTTATCATTTTGCTCTGCACGAATACCTTATTTGCAGGAACGGAATATGAAGCCATCGAAACACTTTATTTCGATGATTTTACAGACTGGGATATTATCATGTCAGGGAAAAGCGGTATAATAGAAACTGCTTATAACAATGATTACAGTGAATGGCATATAACCCTTCCTGGAGGGGAAGGAACATTATATACCATATATATGGATGATTACAGCCAGTGGGAATATAAGATAAACGGCAAAATATTAAGAATAGAAACAGCCTATGTAGATGATTTCACATGCTGGAAAATAAAGGGAGATAAAATAAAACTCACAGCAGAAACCCTGCATAGGGATGATTTTAATTCCTGGAAAGTAACAGGGGCAGGTACAATGGTGCTAGAAACAGTTTATCACGGGGATTTCAATCAATGGAACATAAAGGATAATATGGATAAAAAATTCGATGATAATCTGAAGATAGCCGTAATATTTCCCTGTATAATTTCTGCGATACTCAACAGTAATTCTTTACTTTTTTAAAAGTAAAATCTTATTACTTATATAGTCGTGACGCGTAACGCGTGACGCGTGACGGGAGGAGAACAGCTTCACAGATGTCCGGTGTCGTCTTTACCGCTGGCAGTATTTAGATAAAATTTTCAATAGAATATGAAATTATTTTGTACAGAAAGGGCAAATAACATGTTTGTAAAAAAAATATCTTTTATAGTTTTTTTCGTTTTATTTTCCATATCCATTGTTTTATCCGGGGGAGAACCGGTATTTTTAACCATTGATGCACCTCATACAAAAAACCTGGATCTAAATCTACCTCTTATTAATTGTCCTGGAGATGACACATTACCACGTAACTGGCGTATGTGTACAGATATATTGAAAAACAACGAGAATATCCCTATGCCATCACTGGAAGGCTATAACACATTGAATATATCAGGAAGCGGTTCTTTTTCCACCGGCCAATTTGAAAAACTGAGGGAGGCACTGGGAGAAAGAAAAGTAATAATTATAGATCTGAGAGAAGAATCGCATGGGCTGGTCAATAATATGTGTATAAGCTGGTATAAAACAACCAATAATCTCAATGAAGGTAAAAGCCTGGAGGAAATCTCATTGATTGAAAAAAATCTGCTGAATAAATTAAAAGACGATGGAAAAACTGATATAGATCTTATTTTAAAAAGACCTGACATGTTAAATGCCGGCACATGGGACATAAAAAAAATTCCTGTAAAAGTGGAACAGGTTATGACAGAGGAAGAACTTGTTACGGAATACGGGTATGGCTACTACAGAATACCTGTAACAGATCTTCGCAGACCTGAAGACAAAGAAGTAAATGATTTCATTAATTTCTACAAAAATCTCTCAGGTGACACATGGCTACATTTCCACTGCAAGGCAGGCAAAGGAAGAACAACAACCTTTATGGCCATGTATGATATGATGAAAAATTACGATAAGGTAAAGAAAGAAGATATTATCAACCGTCAGTGGATTTCGGGGGGTCTTAATCTCATGGATATTGATGATCCCGGAAATATAAATACGGAATGGTCAAAAGCAAGGTATGATTTTATTTTAAAATTTTATGATTACTGCTCTCAGAACGGGCCTGATTATAAAATCACCTGGGGTGAATGGGAACATGCCGGAGAAAAACATTAATAAAAAAGATGCGAATAATTCGCATCTATAAAGAGGTTATTTAACATAGTAGTATACTCTCTCGTAACCTTTGAATTTCACTGTTTTTACGACACCCATTTTCTGAAAGTTTCTCAGATCATGTTTTATAAGCTCGTCATTGACACAGCCTTTAAAGTATCTCCTGAGATCTGTCAGATTCTGAGACCCTTCCCTGAGTTTTTCCAGAATCCGGGCCCGTCTTTTCTCTACACTCTGTCTGAAAAGTGAGAAAACTTTCATACTCATCACCCCCGCAAATCTTTTATATAAAGTAACAGTGTTTATTTGAGAATCGTAACGCGTAACGCGTAACGCGTGACGGGAGGAACAGATTCTCATACTTCGTTGTGACCGAAACGGTCATGGTTGTTACATGATTTATAGTAGCAATAATTTTATTTTTATTCCATAAAAAGAAAAATATTATCAAAAAATAATGAAAATATTCTTTTATTATGTGAGGCATCATGATAATATATAGTTACTGTGGTGAGTATAAATAATACATATTTGCTATCGTGACGCGTAACGTGTGACGGGAGGTAAGCTCCAGACTTAATAAAAAGATTTATATGAGAATCATGACGCGTAACGCGTGACGGGTGACGGAAGGAACAGATTCTCATCCTTCGTTGTGACCGAACCGGTCATGGCAGTTATACAAACTCTTTCATATTGTATTTTTCACAGTTTACAGCTTTAAGAGTTGCAAAAGTCCAGTAATTATCAGAAAAGCCTGTACATTTCCCCGTGCCTTTACTGTCAGGTTCCGTAAAATAACTGCAATTATTACATTCAGGCATTACTTTAAAATTTTCACATATATTGCCTTCTACTAGTATTTCTTTACTATGAAAATTACATATGCCTTTTGCCACATCAACAGGTATAAAATTAAGACAATCACTGTGTTTTAAATTTAATTTGTTCATTATTATTTCTCTCCCTGCAATAAAAATTGTGATGCGTGATGCGTGATACTCGTGACGCGTAACGCGTGACGGGTGTTTGCGTGATGCGTAATGCGTGTTCCCACTCTTCACCGGGCGAACACAGTGGTTCGCTCCTGATCACTCTTCACTTTTCACTCTTCACCCTTCACTCTTCACTACTCACTGTCCGTGCTCCGTCCTTGCAATAACTTCATCCTGAATTGGTTTCCCTATTTCAACCCAGTACTGGGTAAATCCTGCAACTCTCACCATGAGCTCTCTGTAATGTTCAGGATGTGCCTGGGCATCTTTTAACATATTCGAATCGACTATGTTATACTGAATATGAAAACCGCCCCGTCTCATATAGGATCTGGTCAGTTCCAGGAGTTTTTTTGCACCTTCTCTTCCTTTTACGGCAGTAGGATGGAGTTTCAGATTCAGCTGTGAATTCTGTGATTGAGAATGATCCCAGCAGGTGGCGGACTCAAAGAGTGCATAAATACCGTTTCTGTCTGTGCCGGGACAGGCGGATACGGAACCGTCTGCATAGGTAGTGCCGCAGAGACGCCCGTCTGCAGAAGCAAGGGTTATTGCACCCTGCGCTCCATGAGTGGAAACGGATATCTGACAGGAATACATTTTTTTGCCGTAAAGGGATTCATAGTTTCTGCACATGGCACAGAACCAGAGTTCATATTGTTTGAATAATTCATCTACAGAGGGATTATCATTGCCGAATTTCGGAGAACTCAGACAGTCCTGATAGAGTTTATCGTATTTACCATTGTTACCATGTCTCTTCACCTGAGAAAAAATAGAAAAATTCCCTGTCTCCCCTGCCGGTATGAAACCGAAATTATTTAAAATGCCATCTTTTATTTCGTCAAGGGAATATTTTTTATCGTCATAAACAAGCTTTTTCAGAGATGCCATAGAATTTATGGCACTTATCTGACCGCAGGACTCAATATTAAAGGTACCATTATATCTGTAACCGAGATTTCCTATATGATGTCCCTTTTTTAAACAGTCAGGCTTTAACATGGAATTAAATACGGACATATTCTGTTTTCGCCATATGTCATGCTGGATATTATTGCATTTTGTAAGGCAATCAACGATATTCTCATAATATTCCTTAAAGGTTTCCCATAATTCTTCATAGGTAGAAAGTTCTTTATTATGAGGAGGTAAAACCTGTGATTTTGTCCTGTAATCATATCCGTTGAAGAGAACCAGTTCCAGAACCTTCGGATTTGCAATAAAATGTACTCCCACACTTGTAGGTTGACCCGCTCCTCCCGGTATTACATAAGTTTTTCCGTTAAGATTAAGTTCATGCCAGGAACAGGGGGATGTTTCCAGACATCCTCCTATAGCTACTGCTCTTGCTTCTTCAACTGTCATGCCTTCTGAGCCGTACTGGTTTAAAAGAAATTCCATTGCCAGGCGGTTGTTCATCCATGCAGGATAACCTGTACCTGTTTTAATAGATTCCACTGCCTGCAGCAGAAATTCTTCAGGGAGTTTTTCATCATATAAAACAGAAAGAGTTGGCTGTGGAGTCTCACATGTTATACCTGATTTCACTATAAGATATTCCAGTCTGTTTACGGCAGACTGACCGTCTTTTGTGAGACCTCCCATACTCAAATTATTGAACGTATTTCCAGAAAGCACTCCTCCTACGACACCCATGGAAGCGAAGCAGTCTATACATGTCATTTTCACCCTGTAACATTCAAGTAATTCAATTACTTCATCTTCTGTTATACGGCCAGAGAGAACATCCTGTTCAAACCAGGGATAAAGAACCTGTCCGAGACGGCCGGGAGAAAGGCCTGAAATGGCATCTTCATTGAGGACTGCAATATGTATGAGATAGGCCATCTGAAGGGCTTCCCGGAACGTTCCCGGCTGATGGTGCGCAATCCTGTTCATAGAATCTGCAATATTTTCGTATTCTTTTTTCCTCACAGGATCCTCTGTACATAAAGAAAGTCTTTTCGCCTCTTTTGCATAATTGAGGTGCCATGCCTGAATACCTTCCAGTATTAAAACAACGGAACGGTAAAAATAAAGTCTGTCCATGCCGGCAAGTCCGTCTCCGTCCGCTCTGCCTGCCACTTCGGCCATAGAATCCTTTGCCATTTCAATTAATTTATCATAACCATATTGAAGAGGATAATAATAATTGATAACCTCTCTCCCCTGGGGCAGGGTATAACCGGAATCAAACATACATATTACACTGTTCATTACCTGTTCTTTAATCTTATATTCAGGAACCATTTCCTCATATTTTCTGCCCAGATCCTCAACGGATTTATGTTCCCATTCCCTTGCAAGTTTTATAAGAGGAGGCACTTCTTCAGAGACTATACCGAATTTACCTGCAATAGAAACTACATTTCCGAAACTCTTTGTAACATTTCCTCCTCCTGAGCCGAATTTACTCACTTCGTCGGCACTGCTTTTGTTTTTTAAAACTTCTTTACTCATTTCTTCTTCTTTTGCAAGGAAAAATTTTTCCGACAGCCATGGCATGGGGAAAGAGCCTCTGTAATAAGAGGTCTTACCTCCAACAAGCAGTTCTCCCGGCCAGATTGTAGTGCTGATATGGGAAAAGGCATGTTTTAATGCTTCAGCACGGCGTATTACAGGAATTTCATATTCCAATTCTCGATATTTTCTTGTATACCAGTAAGGGAATTCGAGACTTACAGACGAGAGGGTATTCAAGTATTGGTCCCTCAGTTTTTTAGCCCTTTTACCAGGTTCTTTTTTTATTTCTCTGCCGGTAAATTCTTTCATAGATACAATTTTTTCACATGTCTCTTCCATAATTACCGTCCTTTCTGTAATTTTTATTGGATCGTGACGCGTGACGCGTGACGCGTGACGCGAGGAATTCCAGAGAATATAGTATGTTTATGAAGGAAAAAGTCAAAATTTATTGAATTTTTTATTATAATTATATTACAGAAATTAACAATTTGCAAACTATAGCTTATGTAATCCCGTTACGCGTTACGCGTTACGCATCACGAAAAAAATTATGAATATTACAAAAAAAACACATGTCACAGACGGTCTTATTTTCGACATGCAGAGTCATTCAATCCATGACGGGCCGGGATGCAGAACAACTGTTTTCATGATGGGCTGCCCTCTGAGATGTCTCTGGTGTGCAAATCCCGAAGGCCGGGAAAAAAAAGA
This sequence comes from Vulcanimicrobiota bacterium, assembly GCA_040217695.1. Lineage (GTDB taxonomy): Bacteria > Vulcanimicrobiota > SpSt-956 > SpSt-956 > JAKJGF01 > CALARM01. The sequence goes on from JBEHWO010000032.1 coordinate 14,653, forward strand.
AAGGCTCCTTTACAGAAAAAACAAATGTGCCGGCAAAGATTGTGTCAGATGTGCCGGCGTATGTCCTCATAAAGCTTTAGAGAAAGATTCAGATGGACATTTGATGATCAACTGGCATGCCTGTTCTTCATGTGCAGATTTTAAATGTACCGAGGAATGTTTTTATGGATCACTCGTTAAATGCGGTAAATATTTTACGCAGGCGGAGTTAATGAAGATTTTAAACAGAGACAGGTATTACTGGGGAGAGGCAGGAGGCGTAACATTCAGCGGAGGTGAACCTCTGGCACAGAAAGATTTTCTTCTTTCTGTATTGAAAGCCTGCAAAGAAACTTTTATTCATACGGCAATTGAGACATCGTGCTTTGCCGGAACGGAAGACTTTCTGGAAATAATGAACTGCACAGATTTTGTCTTTGCAGACATCAAACACATGAACAGCGTGAAACACAGAGAATATACAGGTAGAGACAATGTTCTCATATTGAAAAACATAAAATCTCTCTGTGAAAGCAGGTGGCCCGGGAAATTAGTCATACGTATGCCTGTCATAGAAAATTTCAATGATAATGAAGAAAACATAATTAATACAGCCGAATTTATGAAAACTTTATCTCTGAGAGAAATAAATATTCTATCTTTCAACCCTTTAGGTGAATCCAAATGGCGGCAGTGCGGAATGAATTATCTGTATAAAGATTGCAAAATAACAGGACATGATATGATGAATAAAATAAAAGACCTCTTTTTACAGAGAGACATCCTCTGTTATATCGATTATGATACTCCCTGGTAGGATTAAGGGGTTGTCAAGAAATAACCCAATCATATTTACGTCTATATCATCCTCGCGTAACGCGTAACGCGTGACGTGAGGATGATAACCGTTCTAACAATTTGCCAGGGTTATTTTCTTACAGTCTCTAATAAGAATATATGCCTGAAGAAAAGGTCCTACCATCAAAGGAAATATCCAGTTTATCTCCGTCGGTAAATGCCTGAAGAGTCATTCTATCATAAATATTATTGCAGAGATTATCGATAAAGCCACTGTCAAACCCCATAAACATAAGTCCCGGTTCTTTATCTTTCTCCTGTCTGAATATATTCGAAAAACTCTTTGCTTCACCGTCTGTAATTTTCAATATAACAAGTTTTACATTATGATATTTCTGGAGTATTTTCTTTATCTTTTCAGGTGCCACATCGGCACATTCTACCCACAGCCTCAACCTGCCGTATGAGTCAAAAGCAACGAGATCAGGTGTATATCTCCAGTCTACAGATGTTTCTACGGAAGGGTTATGTTCAAAAAATATTATGAAAGCCAGGAGTTTTAACATAACATGTTCAAGAGATTCTCCTTCGTTAAGGCAGAAGAATCTCTTACCGGCAGATTGATTATTTATAAACATTTTTATCTGAAATTCTGTCTGTGCCATAAAAGTAATCGCCCTTATTATTTATAGTGTATTTCATAACTTATTAGAATTTAAGTTATCGTGACGCGTAACGCGTAACGCGTGACGGGTTTATATCCCTGGGCATCACGCATTATGCTTCAGGCATTACGAGGTTATTATTATATATAGTTATGAAGCTAACTATATATACTTCATCCAATTTCATTACTTAATTATATCATAGATTACAGAATTTTAATAATAAATTTGGCAATTACAATAAAAAGGATGATAAAGGAGTTAAATTTCTTCAAAATAAACTCTTTTTTGCATTCAAATCATATGGTATCCAGGAAATATATCGGTAAAGCTCGCCAGAAGTTTCTCGCAAAAGACTTGATTTTTTCGATATAATCCTTTAAGCTTAAGAAAGAACCTTTAATGACATGAGCATAAGCATGTAATAAAAGTCTTCCTCCAGTCACGCGTTACGCGTTACGCGTCACGAGAGCAAATATGTATTATTTATGCTCACCACAGTAAATCGAAAGGGAGTGGACATATGTTAAAAGACATAATAAACAAAAGAAGAGCTTACAGGTCATTAAAACCGCTGGAAGTAACGGAAGATTTAATAAAGGATTTTTCCCAATGTGCCGGCCTTGCCCCTTCATGTTACAACAACCAGCCATGGAGATATGTTTTTGTATACGGTAATGAAGCACTTGCAGAACTTCATAATGCACTGCCGAAGGCAAATGCCTGGGCAAAAGCAGCTTCGCTTATTATTGCAGTATTCAGTAAAAAAGAACTTGACTGTATTGTAAAAGGCAGGGAATATTATTCTTTCGATACAGGCATGGCCACGGCTTTTCTCATTTTAAGAGCTACAGAACTGGGTCTTGTGGCACATCCTATGGCAGGTTTTGATGAAGATAAAGCAAAAGAAATCCTTAATATTCCTTCTGACATGACACTTATAACACTTATAGCAACAGGTACCTATTCAGATGAAATAAGTCCTGAGCTCAATGAAAAACAGAGGGAACAGGAAAAGAAAAGACCCGAAAGATTTCCGCTGGAAAAATTTGTTTTTCACAATAAATTTATCGTTTAAGAATAATATGAACGTTATAGTGACCTGAGCATAACCATTTAATAAAGGCCTTTCTCCCGTCACGCGTTACGCGTCACGAGAGCAACTATGTATTAGTTATGCCCACCACAGTAAATAACCTCTGAGATGAGACATGTTTTTTTATTAACAAAATGTTAACAATTTTCTCTAAGAAATATGATAGTATTATGGTATAATTAACTATATAATAGTTTATTAAAGAATTAAAATCTCTTTCCGCGCGTGACGCGTGACGCGTGACGATTTACATAAATAATTGCAGGTGAAAATCTATGAATGAAATATCCGGCCATCTTCCCGCACAAAGGGAATATATGATAAAACTCAGAAATAACAGCAGGTTTCTCGGTGCTCTTCCCAAAGAAGAAATAAGTCCTTCAGACAGAAGAGGAAAATCTGAAAAAATAATTGATAATGTAGATTTATCCGGTGTTCCTGCTAAAGAAACAGAGGAAGAATTAATACCGGTTATAATATCGGCAAGGAATCCCGTACAGGGAGAACTTCTTCTTGCTCCCGGCGCATTCACGTCAGAAAAAGTCTCCAGGAGAAATATTAAAGTAGATAGAACTCTTGGAGGAGGAGAAGTTATTGCAAGAGTTACCAGGGAAACAGCCGAGAAATTAAAAAATGAAGGCTATAACATAACTTCAAATGAAACACAGTATATACTCCCTTCATATTTCGATCCTGCAAATGATAAAGGAGCAGAAACAAAAGAAGTAAAGAAAGACAGTACCATACCTTTTGAGCTCAATGCCACAACAAAAATCAATGAGCTTAAAACTACAGGGAAAGGTGTTGCTATTGCCATTCTGGATACAGGTATATATCCTCATCCCGATATTAAAGATAAAATAATTGCCTTCAAGGATTTTGTAAATGACAGAGAAACTCCCTATGATGATAACGGCCATGGTACCCATGTAGCAGGTGATGCAGCAGGAACAGGATTACTATCTCAGGGTAAATATAAGGGTACCGCTCCCGAAGCAAATCTTGTAGGGATAAAAGTATTAAATTCCGACGGAGGTGCAAAGGTTTCGGATATAGTTGAGGGAATAGACTGGGTAGTTCAAAACAGAGATAAATATAATATAAGAATAATAAATATGTCTGTAGGTGTTCCTGTTACTAAAGATCAGTGTAATGCAATAAATGAAGCGGTAAAGAGGGCAACAGAGTCCGGCATAGTCGTAGTAGCTGCTGCAGGGAACGAAGGGCCTGTAGAAGGAACAATTGCGGCAGCACCGGGAAACAGCCCCTATGCTATTACAATAGGAGCCATAGATGATAAAAATACGCCTCAGAAAGACGATGATGAAATAGCATCATTTTCAAGCAGAGGTACAAAAGACGGCCTGTTGAAACCTGATCTGGTAGCTCCCGGAACAAATATTGTATCCCTGAGAGTAGGCGGAAGTGAACTTGACAAACAATCAACAGCCATAGAATATATAAAATCATTATCTGATGATAAATTAAAAATTTTACCGCCAGTTCTTTATGAAAATTTTGGCATGGATCCCGGCCGTATTTCTAAAATGTCAGATGCTGAATTGAGAAATTTCTGGAATAAAACATTCTCAAAGATTAATATTAACTCCGTAGATGATAATTACATAAGCATGCAGGGTACATCTATGGCAACGCCGCTCACGGCAGGAATAATTGCAGATATGCTTGAAGTAAATCCTCAACTCTCTCCTGCACAGATTAAAGATATACTCACCAAAACTGCCGATGATATGGGACAGCCGAAGACTTCGCAGGGTGCAGGAGTCCTTGATGCAATGGAAGCAATTCAGGTGGCAGAAAAGACAACAGGAGAACTGCCTGACATATTTGCAAAGATGAAAACACAATCTATGGGATATCTTATCAGCGGTTCAGGAGGGAAAATTGCTTTCAACGGTTAATAGCCGGGGAATGGCGATTAAATAAATTGGCATTCCTGAACAAAAGAAACATTCTGAAAATTAATTTTCAGAATGTTTTTTTGTCTAGCAGGATTATCACTGAAGTGATTAAATTATAAACCATAATACAGAGTAATTTCAGAAAGTAATATAAAAAATCCGCAGGTACTGTGGAAAATATATACTTCACATGCCACTCACCAATCACTGAAGGAGGTTATATGTATAACAGAATTAATCCCGCCATTATTAAGGAACTTGAACATATTTCGGGGGCAAAAAATATCATTACGGAAAAAGATAAAATGGAAGATTATTCCCATGATGAAACAGTATTACCCCATTTAAAACATTACCCTGAAGTCGTAATAAAGCCGGAGACTTCAGAAGAGATTTCGGAAATTTTGAAATTAGCAAATAAATATAACATACCTGTTCTGGCAAGAGGCGGAGGCACGGGACTTGCAGGAGGGGCTATTCCGCTTTTCGGCGGTATTGTAATAAGTCTTGAAAAAATGAATAAATTTCTGGAACTTGATGAAGAAAATCTTATGGTTACAATGGAATCAGGCTTTACACTCAGGGAACTGAAAGAAAAATTAAAGGAAAAAAATATGTTTTTCCCTCCCCACCCGGGAGAAGAAAGTGCCACTGCAGGTGGCATAGTATGTACAAATGCAGGAGGAGCAAGGGCCGTTAAATATGGCACAGTAAGAAATTTCGTAAGAGCACTGGAAGTAGTCCTCCCTGACGGACATATTGTCAGGTTAGGTGGGAAACTTCTTAAAGACAGTTCCGGATATAATCTCCTTCATCTTATGATCGGTTCCGAAGGAACTCTCGGCATTGTAACTGAAACAACCTTCAGTGTTATGCCTCTTCCCGCAGCATCTCTTACCCTTGTTATACCTTTTGACAGTGTATCTAAGGCCCTGAAAAGTGTGCCGGAGATACTCTGTAAAGGCATTCTCCCTCTTTCAATAGAATTTATAAGCAGCAGACTCATCAATATGTCAAAAGATTATCTGAATAAATCGTGGCCTGTAAAAACCGGTGACGTTTATCTCCTTATCATTTTAGAAGGAGAATATATGGAAGAAGTTGAAAAATCCAGTCTTAAAATTTCAGATATATGCATGAATTATGAAGCACTGGATGTTTTTGTTGCAGAAGAAAGGGAAAAACAGGAAGAAATTCTGGAGATCAGAAGCCTGGTCTATGAAGCACTGAAATCCGTAACAATAGAAGCTCTGGATATAGTTCTTCCGAGAAATCAGATAGAACCTCATCTGAGAAGAGTGGAGGAAATAGAAAAAGAAGCAGACATGTGGCTTCCCACCTTTGGCCATGCAGCAGACGGCAACCTCCATACCCACATGGCAAAGGTAAATCTTAAAGGTGAGCTTATCCCCGGCTGGGAAGAAAAATATGAAAAAGTAAGAAGAAAAATTCATGATGATGCCATAGTAAGAGGAGGGAAAATCTCCGGTGAACATGGCATAGGTGTCGTAAAAAAAGAATATATGCATATATTTACAGACAGTACCCTGTTAAGACTTATGAAGGATATAAAGAAATCTTTTGATCCCGATAATATCTTAAATCCAGGTAAAATTTTCGATCTATAATTTTATTTATTAAGGAGGCAGCCAGTATTATGTTTATGGATCCGTCACAGTTCGGGAAACAATTTATGGACCCCACACAGTTCGGGAAACAGTTTTATGAACAGATGGAAAAAACCTTTATAGAAAAAATGAATGAACTTATACACAACCCGTCATTTCTGGCAAATATCAGCAAAGGAGTAGAAGCAGGTCTCGAGGGTAAGAAAAAAAATGATGAGCTTATGAAAAATTATCTGGAAAAAATGAATATGCCTACAAGGGAAGATAGTGCGAAAATTCTTCAATATCTCCAGAAAATAGAATCAAAATTACTGGATCTCGAAGAAAAGATAGAAGATTTATCTGATGAGATAGGTGATATTAAACAGTCGATAAAGACCGCTGCCGGTGAGGAGAAGATCTGGTGAGTCGTGAGTCGTGAGTAGTGAAATGTGAATAGTGAGTAGTGAAATGTGAATAGTGAGTAGTGAAATGTGAATAGTGAGTAGTGAATAGTGAGTCGTGAATCGTGAATCGTGAGAGTATAAAATTACGTCTCACGTCTCACGTCTCACGATTATAAAAGAAAGGAGAACACAATGATACCTGACGAAGCAAAACAATTCGAAGAAAAGAATCTGAAATATGCAAAGATTATCCAGGAATCTATGATGGCAAAAAGAGAGGATATGGATAAAAGAATAAAAGAATTAAATCTTGCCTCAACTCCTAAAGAAACGGTATATGAAGAAAGTTCGCTGAAACTTTACAGATATACGCCTGTAAAAGAACAGCTCCATGACACGCCGTTACTGATAATACCTTCTCTTATACTCAGATATTATATAATGGATCTCATAAAAGGTCACAGCCTTATAGAGAATCTCGTAGAAAACGGGATAGACACATATCTTCTTGACTGGGGTATACCGGGAGACGAACATGGCCATCTCACTTTTGATTACTATATAGATACCTTTATGAGAAGAGCCGTAAGAAAAGTTTCCAGATTAACGGGAAAAAAGAAAATAAATATGCTCGGCCAGTGCCTTGGAGGAACTCTTGCCTGTATTTATACATCTCTTTATGAAGAGCAGATAAATAAACTTGTGTGTCTCACAACGCCTGTAGATTTTCAGGACGCAGGAATTCTCGCGCTGTGGACTAAAAAAGAACATATGAATATAGATAAAGTGGTGGATTCCTTCGGGAGTAAAATACCTGCAGACTTTATTCATTCATGTTTTCAATTCCTGGATGTAAAAGCCACTGTGGAAAGATATAAAAAACTTTATAACAATGTTCTGGACGATAATTTTCTCTTTTATTACAGAGCTCTCGATCAGTGGATAAATGATAAAATACCGTTTCCGGCACAGGTATTCAGAAAATTCATAGGTGAACTTTATCAGGAAAATCGCCTTGTAAAAGGAGAATTTAAAATAAACGGGAAGCCGGCAGATCTCAAAAATATAACATGTCCTGTGCTGAATATTGTGGCAGAATTTGATCATGTGTTCCCGGAAAAATCGGCAAAAGCTATTAATTCACTTACCGGAGGCCCTGTAGATTACCATGTCATATCTGCAGGCCATGTTACCCTTGTAGCACTGTTTCCACAGAGAGAAGAAACTTTTAGATTGATAAGTACCTTCCTGAAATAAAATATCTGACTGTAATGAGTGACAGGTTGTTACAGACATCACTCATTACAGCCGGGTTATGCGAAAGAAGAATACTCTTTTACTCATCTACCTCTTCAATTTCTCCGGAATCAAAAAGTCTGAGAATTCTGTCTATCTCTTCATAGCCTTCTTCAGAAATTTCCCCGTCTTCCGTGAGAGCTTTCTGCAATTCTTCCGCCTCGGCTTTTGTTATCTTCTTATCTTCAAGAATTCTGTCTACAAGTTCCCTGAGATTTTTGTTCATAAAAAATTCCTCCTTAATAGGTTTATAGTTGAGAGTTGAGGGTTTAAAATTGAAGATTAATTTATCTATATACCTTAAACTATAAAGTAACCGGTCACTGAAAATCATTTCCAGTATTTTCGATAATCTTCCAGATCTATAATATTCTGTTCCCTCTGTTTTAAGAGTTTACTTGCTTTATCTAAAATTCTCTTCTCTTTTTCCGAAATCTTTTCCATTCCGTAAAGTGATATCTTTTCAAGAATTCTATCTGCTTCCAGTTGAATCTTGTCGAAATCTTCTTCTCTTTTAATTACAATCTGTTCAAGTTTCTTTTTCTTTCTCTTTTCCATATTAAAAAGATCATCAAAAAAGGCCTGTTTCTTTATATAAATAAAGCCGAAAGCCATGCCTCCCAGATAACCTATGCTGTAAATACCTCCGTTAAAAGCTATTAAAAATTCTACTGCTCCGAAGATCATAACTGCATATTTTGCCTTCATTGGAAAGAGGAGAAGAATTAATATGGTAGTATCGGGATAAATCATACCAAAAGCCAGAAGAAGACCGAATACAATACCTGTTGTTCCGGCAGCAGGTAACATGGGAGAAGCCAGTAAAAAACAGAATATCGTATAGGTCAGACCTGCGCCTATACCTGTAAAGAAATAATAAATAATAAATTTTCTTGTACCCCAGTATCTCTCAAGAGACGTACCGAACATCCACAGGGCAAGCATATTGAAGAGTATGGTCAGTACATCCAGATGAATAAAGAGGTGAGTAAAAAGCTGCCATATTGCGACATTATAAACGAGTCTGGCAGGTGTCAGAACAAGCCAGCCTGCAACGGTGGTAATAATCCCTGAAAAGGGCCCAAGAAGCTGTATAAATAAAAAAATTATTGTATTTATGGCAATAATCCATGTTACTGCCGGTGTAAGCCTGACTTCAAAAGAATAGTCTCTTTCCATTTTAATCCTTTCAATTCCTAATTTGCTCTGCCTCTCAAAATACTGAGACATACTCTTGCCGCAAGAGATTCATCCGAGGTCTGATCCTGTTCAAGGGTTTTTGTGAAATATTCGAGAGCACTTTCATCTTCTCCGTATTGCATCAGTGCCACTCCTATTTCAAGCGGTATACCGGCACTGCTTCTCATAATACCTTTATCAGGAAAATCCTTTAAAAAATCAGACCAGTTTTTAAGTATCACAAGAATTTTACTTTTGTCTTCAAAAGAATAAATACGCCATTCTCCCGTAGAAGGGAGAGGACGGGCCATGAGAATATATTCTTTCGATTTCTTTTTCATATTTATCTGAACAGTAAACCTTGCCACTTTAGTAGACAGTGTCTTATAAACCTCACAGTTCAAAATTTCATAGGTAATCATATCCAGTACAAGAGCAATAAGTCCCTTGCTCTGTGAAAAAGTAAAGTGAGCAAGTTTTTTCCTGTCATTGGATGTATTCAATGTTTTCATGATCTCCAGAAAATTTTTTGCCACAGTTTCCAGAGGTGTACCCTTGATAGACTGTAAATTCTGGTCCCTTTTCTGTTTATCCGTATCTCCGGGAGATATAACTGCTCCCTGCAGGTTTTCCTGCTGTGATGTGCCTCCGCTGTCGGACAGCTGTTTCTTTAAACTCTGAAATATCGATTTTACCTTATCTATAATATTCACCCCTCAAAATTTTAGAGACTATAATCTCATTTTTTATGAATAAATTTTAACACTCTTCAAATCTTTTTTCAAGTTTTTAAGTGATTTATTGATAAATTAGCGAATGTATGATATTATAATAAAGTTCTAAAATGAAATAGGATGACCTTGAAGGAGGATAACAGAAAAATGGCGTTAAACAGTAAAAACAATCTGTTAGATGAAGGTACTCTCTTAGCAGATCTAATGGAAGAAAGGGTAATAGATCAGAAAAATTTTCAAAAAAAATTTATAATTGATAAAAACTTCTATAAAGAAAACAACAGAGATTTCAATTATATAGTAGCAAACAGATTTTGCAATAAAAAATGTTATCCCAGAAAGGCACAGTTTTTAAGTGAAGGTACTATAGATATAAACTGTGAAGGTTCTTCACAGAAAAATAAAGTGTCCGATCCTATAGAAGTTATTCACAGATGCTGCGGCCAGCAACAGGACTTTATAAAAAACGATATGTCTGTATCAGAGAGAATATTCAGGGTATTTATGAAGTATAATAATCAACCTCTTAACACTCATAAAATATCCCAGGAATTAAATTATTATAATCTGAATAATATTTTCTCCATATTATCCAGCGATGATTTCTATGGATTTAAAGAAGTATAAACCGGGAGGCTTCTGATGTCAGTAAATATTAATAAAACCTCATCATCAGAAAAGGAAAAATTTAAAATTCTTTTAGAAGCAGGGCAGATAATTAACTCTACTTTAAATATAGATGAAGTTCTTACAAGAGTTATGGATAAAGTAATTGAAATCCTGTCTGCAGAAAGAGGATTTATAATGCTGACAGATGAGGAAACACAGAAACTCGTACTGAAAGTTGCAAGGAATGTAGATAAACAGACTATAGACAGTGAAGATTTTTCAGCAAGTCTCAGCAGTATAGAATCTGTTTCCAAAGGAGGTCCCCCTATATTCTGCCCCAATACTCAACTGGATCCGAAACTCAGCAAACGTGCCAGTATTGCTCTTCATTCTATTCGCTATATTCTCTGTTTTCCCATGAAAATCAAGGAAAAAATAATAGGTGTTATATATGTGGACAATAGAATAAAATCAGGCATTTTTGACGAACAACACAGGGACCTCCTGGAAGTCCTTACAAATCAGGCATCTATAGCAATAGAAAATGCAAGATTATATGAAAATCTGGAGAAAAGTTATCTCGATGTAATAAGAGCTCTTGCCAATACAATTGAAGCAAAAAATCCTTATACTAAAGGACATTCCGATAGAGTAACCATACTTGCTGTTAAAATAGCAGAAACTATGAAATTATCGGCAAGAGAACGTAAAGAAATAGAAATGGCAGGCATTTTACATGATGTAGGTAAAATAGGCATAGGTGAAGAAGTACTTGAAAAACCCGGCAGGTTGACAGAAGAAGAATTTAAAGAGATGAAAATGCATCCCGGTATCGGTTATGATATAATAAAAACAATAAGCTTACCTGAAAGTGTAAAAGAAGCAGTTCTTCACCATCAGGAAAAATTCGATGGTACAGGTTATCCGGCAGGACTTAAAGGTAAAGAAATACCTTTATATGCCAGAATAATAGCCGTATGTGATAGTTATGATGCAATGACCAGTGATAGAGTATATCGCAAAAGTATGGGTGTGGATTATGCTATATCACAGTTAAAAAGTTGCTGTGGAACACAGTTTGACCCTGAAATAATAGATATCTTTTTAAACAATAAAATTTATGAACTTGGATAAATAATTGTCAGCAGTCAGCTCATAGCTCATAGCTAAATGATGAATGCTTACCAATGATTTACCGTAAACCAGATCCCTATGAAAATATGTACCTTTTGTAAATATCCAATACTAAGAGGAGATATGAAAGTATGCTGCTCATGTAAAGCTGTTTACCATACAGGGTGCTGGCATGTAAACGGCCAGTGTGACAATGAAGGATGTTTGAGTACAGAAGCATATACTGTAAAGCCTGATACAAAATCTGTAAAAAATGAAAATCCTGAAAAAGAACTTTCTTCTCCTGATAATAAAGAAATAACTTATAAAACCAATCCAATGGATACAAAAACAAAAATAATAGCTAAAAATATGCTAAAACGTATCCGATGGGGTAGAATTGGTCTTATAGCTATTACTGTCCCCGCAATCATTATAGCTCTTATTCTGATTTCCACTCTTGTAGTTTCTGTACTCGGTTTTGGCAAAGATAAAAAATTATACAACTCGGGAATAAAAAAGCTGGAAGGTAACAGTTATCTGGAAGCATCATTAGATTTTGAAGAAGTACTTAAAATAAATCCAAAATATCCCGAAATAAAGCCAAAACTCCTGGAAACCTATAAAAAACTCCTGGAACAGTACAAAGATGAAAATAAATATAATGAAGCTATAAAAACTTATCAGAAAATGACAGGTCTGACCGGTTCTGACGAAGCAAAAACATATCTCGTGGATATTTATCTTCAATGGGGAGATTATCTGTTATCACAGAGAAGTTACCAGCCTGCTACGGAAAAATTCCAGAAAGTCCTGGAACTGGACAAAAAAGACACAGAAGCAAAAGAAAAACTTATTCAGACCTTTATGAGTATACTCTATGATGTTGAATATGATACGACTCAGGAACAGCTAAAACTGATAATAAGTGATAAAGAATGCAGAAATAAAATTAAAAGCGATGGTATAAAATTATATTCTGCCCAGTGTCAGATAATAAAATCCGATATAAATGATGACGGATTTAAAGAAATACTGGTAGCAGGGGAAGATGCAGACAGTTCAGGTGCGGGAGTAGATATTTATAAAATTGCCACAGGAAAACCTAAATTAATTAAGTCTGTTGATACATCGGGATATTATCTGAATAAATTTGGAACTATAGATTTAAATGGTGATAAACATCAGGAAATATTCTCAGATTGGACAGAACAGGGAAGTACAAAATTCGGTTTTACGATTTTTCTCTTTACAAAAGACAAAGAACCTTCTTACAGAAATAGCAATAAAATAAGTGACTGTCCTCTTGCATTTGAAGATATAAATAATGACGGAAGTATAGATATTATAGCAAAACAGTCAATGAATATTCAGATAGAGGGCCAGTATTACTTATTCCCCCATATATACAAATGGCAGAACTTCGAGTTTGTCGAAGTAAGCAGCCAGTATAAAGATATTTATAAAAAGCTATATATATCAGCACTGGAGAAAAAATTAAAGACTCCTCCCGCAGGTGATGATCCGCTGAAAAAAGCCGGTTATGAAGATACAGTAAGAGCAGCCATAGAAGAACTTTATGCAATAATCGGATTACAGTATGACAGTAAAACCGGCGCAAAAAGTCCGGAAGAAACTATTGAAGAAAACTTTAATTATTTAAACCAGCATGAATTTTATAAAGCTTATATGCTCAGAAGTGCAAAAAGAAGACAGGAAACACCTTTTGAAAATTTTTATAACCTCTGGCGGGACAATATATCAATAAGAGTGGATGAAATTACCCTTATAAATAAAGATGAACATAAAGCAGAAGTGAGAGCAGTATTCGAAGCTACAGAACAGGTAAATTTAAATGAAACAAAAACCCAGACATATAAAGGTAATTACTATATGGTGAAAGAATCCGGTCTCTGGTATTTAGATGATTCTAAAGTAATACAGTAAGTTTTCCGATTGACGGTAAAACCACTACAGGAGGAGCCTTTGAAAAATTCACAGATTCACCATCTGGCCCTGGCAGGGCTCTTATATGGCATAGATCATTTTATAGTTGCTGAAAAAAAAAATGTTGATTTTCCTCTGAATGGTCCTATTTTTGAAAAAATCAGAAAATTTTTAACAGAAAAAGAACAGGAATATTTAAAGAAACTTACCGTCATAATTGACGATATTCCGTCATTTGCATCACGTCCATTACCTTCATGGAAGCCCTCTTCCCTCTCATGCCAGGACTTTCCGGATAACCTTGAAGAAAAATGGACACTTTTGACTGCCTATGACGTCGATAATTTCTATTCAGATATAAAAAATAATTTTTCTCATATGTCACGGTTTCCTCACTGTCAGATATTAAGCGCTCTACTGGCCTGCGGGGAATATCCTTTTATATGTGGCGGGAAAATTATTGAAGAACCGAAACATATTCAGGGAGAATTACAGGGAAACATTTTAAGCGGAACAATTGTATCACGATATATATTAAATACTGTTTTACCGGTTTTTCAGGCCAGATTCTACCCGCTCCCTCTTTCATGCATTATAGAAATAAATCCTTCCTGCTTCTATACTTTTTTACCGGGCCCTCTTTCTTACAAAGGAGAAAAACATGTGGAAGAAATAAACAATTATATGTGGGAACAGAGACAGGGCAATTTTTTTTTATGCTGGGATACCATAGATTTTGCTCCTGAAGAAATTAAAAAGTTACCGATTCTGTTATTCAGACTGAACGAAGTTATAAGAAAAAAATCTCTCAATCCTTTCAAAAAATATTTACTCGATGAAGGGAAACATATATTCTATATAAACTATAATAATGGACTCTGTAAATGGTGCAAAGAAAGTCCTACTTCTTCACAGGACAGAACAACATGTTCCACGTGCAAACAAAGCCTGACCCTTGCAGAAAAAGCATCGGAAGTCATCTATACGGATTTATCTTCAATTATAAGGGAAGAAAAATATTTACCGGAAATTATAAAGAATAGAAGAGAAGAAGAACTTCTTACTGAAAGTAAAAAAGGTGAATTTATCCCTGTATTTTACCCGTCATTACCTTCTTCGGAAGAATGGAAGAAAAACATCTGTCTCCATTGTAAAAATAACGGTTCAGAATGTATGACATGGAAATCCTGCAGTTTAACATGTATGACTGCCCTGTCTTCAGGACATGAAAAATTATCTTCAGCGTGTCTGAAATTTCCGGGAGACTCAAATAATCCCCTCGATTGTCTCTACAAAAATAATATTATAAGAGATATATTTTCTTATTTAAAATCTCCTGACATAATAAAAGATCTATGCCGGGAGTGCCATAATAAAAACACATGTGAAAATGGAGTGAGATGTTTTTATATCTTTCTTCTTTCCGGTACCGATCTCTTTATTACAGGAGCATGGGATAAGGTTTTAAATGTTGTTAACCTGATTAATTCCATAGAAAGAGTAAAGGGAAATGTGATATTGCATTCAGACAGAGATAAACCGGACATCATATTCCGGGAATTAACGGACTATATAAAAATCTTCGGCGTATCCATAAAAAGTAACATGTTAACAGATCTTATGGATTTTACTGTAGCCTTATCGGAATCCATAGAAAAAGGAGTTACAGGTAAAGGTTTTGCAGGTTATTTATATGAATGCAGAGAATTGATAGAAACATATTTTCACAACAAAGATAAGAGGGGACTCAAATTTCTCCCTAAAATTACACTTGCCATAAAAAAACATGTCTCTTCGGAAGAAATCAGGGAAAAAATGAAGATGCTCTTAGAAATTGATGAGAAAAAAAGTATCCTTCCTTATATATCATTTATCATAAAATATATAAATCTGAAACTGGATATTTAAAATATTTAAGCTATCAGCAGTCAACATGTAAGATTTAGCTTTTTACTGACTGCTGAACACTTACCGTGGTAAGCATAAATAATACATATATACTCTCGTGACGGGTAACGCGC
>JBEHWO010000033.1:0-29963 GCA_040217695.1 Vulcanimicrobiota bacterium
TATAGTTGTTCCAAGGGGACAGATCCATCCGCAGAAAAATCTTCCCAGAAATAAAGAAATTACCAGGACTATAATCCCGGGAACCATATGTTCAAAAACAAAGTGTCTCGTGCCTATAACAGTAAGTATATTCGAAAGAGGGCTTAATCTCAAAAAAATCTCCGTATGTTCTTTGGTTAAAGGATCTGCTGTTTCTATGATAAGATAAATAAATATTATTAATACAATAATCTGTGTTACCAGTCTGATTCTTTTTAACAAAATATTACCTCCATATTTGTAATGCTTTATAAATCGTGACGCGTGACGCGTGACGCGTGACGGGCAGTTTCACTTTTCACTACTCACTTTTCACTACTCACTTTTCACTACTCACTTTTCACTACTCACCACTCACGGCTCAATATCCAATCTCACTTTCAACAAGATACTTCAGTTTCTCACCATTAAAATATCTTGCCATATTTTCAAGAACATGTTCCGCAAGTCTTTCAAACGTATATTCGCCGGACCAGGATATATGAGGTGTTATTATGAGATTTTCTACATTCCACAGTTCACTGTCCTGTCCGAGCGGTTCTTCTCTGAAAACATCAAGAACGGCACCGGCAAGTCTTTTCTGTTTCAGAGCTTCTACAAGTGCATGTTCATCCAGAATTTCTCCCCTTGCTATATTAATTAAATAAGCAGTGGATTTCATTTTTTCAATCTCTTTTTTTCCTATGAGATTTTTTGTAGACTCCATAAGCGGCAGAGCCAGAACAATGAAATCTGAACGGGACAGTAATATATCCATTTCATGAATGCCATAAATTTCATCTACAAATTCGACATGTGCCGGTGTTCTTTTTACAGCCACTGTATGCATGCCGAAAGGCTTTGCTTTTCTGGCAATTTCCTTTCCTATACTGCCGGCACCTATCAATCCCAGGGTTTTATTTGTCAGTTCCATCCCTTCTATTCTGGCCCATTTTTTTTCTTTTTGAAGATTCATATAATCAAAAGTCCTGTGAGATAAAGAAAGGATATAGGACATGACATATTCCGAGATAGGCATATGATGTATATTTTTCGCTGTAGAAAGTATTATGTCCTTTCTGTATGACGGAAGAGATAAAACATGATCACAGCCTGCACTGAGAAGCTGTATCCATTTTAACTTTTTTGCCTTTCTCAAAAGTTCATCAGATATTTTATGGCAGATTAAAATATCGGCTTCTTCTATAAAATCATCACAATCCCTCCTGGAAGACCAGCTTTTTACAATAAAGTCGGGATATTTTTCCTTTAACTTTGCTTCTATCAGATCGGGATCAAATATAAAAATAAGAATTTTATGCATGAGAAAACTCCTTTTTCTAAAAATCCTCTTATAATTTTATATCTTTTTTCATTAAAAATCTATCCTCTTGCAGGAAAATAAAAAAATATGTCGTATTTTACTTATTCGCACTTGTTTTTATTCAATAAAATTACACCTGTCATAATATTTATTTCTTGTACTGGCCTGTCCCCTCAGGGGGAACAACTCGCAAACTTCTGTCGCAGAAGTAAATCAGAAATCATTCCAGGAGGAATTTTTCAAATGAAAAATCTTTTTTTATCTTTAACAACGTTAATACTTATTGTATCAATTATTTTACCTGTATACGGGAGCCGGCAGGATGTGGCAGGAGCTTCATTTATACAGACAAACTGGGGATACGGAACATCTGAAAATAAATATAATCAGATAATATTAACTGCCATTGAGAAAAAATGGTGTAATTATGAACTTCCCATATATCCGATTCTTATAAAAGCTACAATAGCAATCGAAAGCGGTTTCTGCCCGAATGCAGTAAGTCCCAGCGGTTATGCAGGCCTTATGCAGATCGGCAAAAACGAAGCAAAGGCCCAGGGGCTTTCATTAAGTCCCAGAGACGAAAGATTTATACCTGAGAAAAATATTATGGCAGCCCTCGGAACATTAAAAACAAAACACAGGGTTATAAAATATCCTGCAGATGTTTATCCAAATAAATCCTGGGCAAAAGAGGTAAATAAATTTTACGGTACATACGGGAAACCAGATCTTTATCAGGAATGGATATTGACCATGGGTGCTTATAACGGTGGAGGAGCAACGGTACTGAGAGCCATGAATTACTGCATAAAAGAAGGCAGAGATCCAAGAGACTGGGATAACCTTTACCGTCCGGGAAGTCCTTCATCTTCCCCCCTGTACAGAGCAATAGTAGATGTTTACGGTTCCAGATATGCTATAAGTAAATTTTACGAGATGGGTAATTATCCGGTTAAAATATATAATCTTGCCAGTCAATAAATACTTTCTCATAGAACCGGATATTCCGGATTATAATTATAAGGTATGGATTACATTAAAAGAAAAATCGGAATGAAAAAAGGGTGTGCCATAAAAATAGATATTCACTGTCATACCTCTCTATATTCCGGTTGTTCCATTCAAACGCCGGAAGATGCCGTTGAAACAGCCATAAGGAGAGGTATTGACGGGATTGTAATAACAGAACATGATATACTATGGAAAAAAGAAGAACTGGCAAAACTGCAGCAGAAATACCCCGGTTTTTTGATATTAAACGGTATTGAGTATTCTGCAGAATCCTATGATATGCTTATTTACGGCATACCTGAGAATTGCCTGATCCCCGGTTCCCCCAAAATGGATGAAAAAATAAGTAAACTCAAAATAAAAACCAAAAATATTTTCGGAAGAATCCCTGATGCACTGAAAGTAGAACATGTGCTGGATTATTTCGGGAAACTCGGATGTGCCTTTATCCTTCCGCACCCATTCAGATTCAACACAGAAATGAAGCTATCCATTAAAACCATTAAAAGATTTCATGGGATAGAAGTGGATTCATCCAATTTTCATGATGAAGACAGAGAACTGGCTATGAAGCTGACACAAAAATATAAAATTCCTGCCGTTACTGCTTCTGACAGCCACAGTACGAAAACTATCGGCCTGTGGTATATAGAAATACCGGAAATCAAAAATATGAAAGACTTTGTAAGAATAATTAAACAGGGCAAATGGAAAGTGAGTAGTGAGAAGTGAAAAGTGAGCGACCCCCTGTGGTCGCCCGGTATCGGTGAAAACGCGCATCACGCGTCACGTGTCACGCGTTACGCGTCACGAAAACAAAGGAGTGTAATAATTATGGACATAGACAAAATAAGATCATACTTTCCGCAGTTTAAAAAGGTAATTTACTTTAATACAGGTTCTTCGGGGCCTCTCCCCCTTCCTGTTATAGAAGAAATTATGAGATATGTGGATATAACAAAAAATGAAGGTTCTGCATCTCCTGTTCTATATGATGAAATAGGAAAATTGAATTTAAGGCATAAGATTGCAGATTTTTTTAAAGTTACGGAAAGTGAAATATGCCTGACTCACAGTACCTCCGATGGTCTGGGCATAGTATTTTCAGGAATTGACTGGAAAAAAGGAGACGAAATTGTAGCAGTCTATCCCGAATATATTTCCGGTATGTTAGACTGTCAGAATATTGAAAAACAGTATGGAGTAAAACTTAAAATCGTCAGGACAGACGAAAAAGCCTTCATAATAGAAAAAAATATTATCGGAGAAATCAATAAAAAAACAAAACTCGTCCTTATAAGTCATGTAAACTATCATAACGGCCAGAAACTGAATTGTAAAAAAATATGCAGCTCTGCAAAAGAGCAAAATGCCATGGTAATTATTGATGGTGCTCAATCAGTCGGAGCGATTCCTGTAAATATAAAAGATATAGATCCCGATTTTTATGTATTTCCTGCCCAGAAATGGCTCCTTGGCGAAGAAGGTATGGGAGGGCTCTATGTAAAAAAAGAAGCTTTAAACCACCTGAGACCGGGCCGTATGGGTTATAATTCCGTAGAGAAATTTTCTCCTTCCGAAGGTTTTATACTGCACAGAGGAGCCAGGAGATTTGAAGTAGGAACTCCGTGTAGCGCATCATATTTTGCTTTCTCCGCAGCAATCGACTTCTATAATATGATCGGCGAAGAACTTATCTGTTCCAGAATAGAGAAACTGGTTTCGTACCTCAAAGAAAAACTGTCAGGTATAAAAGGAGTTCATATAATCAGTCCTGTGGAAAAGGAAAAATCCAGTGGTCTTGTATCATTTGTAACTCAGGCCATAGATATGAACAATATAGTTACAGATATATACAGAAGCAAAAAGATTATTATAAGATCCATACCCTATCCTGAATGTCTCAGGATTTCAGTACACTATTTCAATACGGAACAAGAAATTGATATGTTAATAGAAGCTCTTAAAGGTTATATTTATTGATTATAAGGGTGGTTATAGGTGAAGGGTGAAGGGTGAATAATGTCAAATTCTTTTCACTTTTCACTATTCCCTGATACCCATGAAATTTCCCTAAAATTAATGAAGGAAATCTGCTTTTTTCAGTAAATATATATCGTGAATAGTTAAACCGGGAGGAATAAGCTATGATAAAAGAATTTTATACACCTACCACAGTGGCAGATGCTCTGAGGATAAAAGAGGAACAACCTGATTACAGGTTTCTGGCAGGAGGTACTGAAATAAATGCAAAAGGTTATCCGGGAACACCGGAGAGCATTTCAGGACTTATAAGCCTGGGAAGACTCGGATTATCAGGAATAAAAAAAGAAGAAGACAGACTGGTTATTTATCCGTTAATAACATTGCAACAAATCATAGAAAGACCGGAGCTTTCCGAAGAACCTTATACTATGATAAAACAGGCTGCTTCAAATGTAAGTAACAGGAATGTAAGAAATATGGCGACTCTGGGAGGAAACATCGCCGCATGTAAATCCTGTTCCGATATGATACCGGTACTTCTTGTAATGGATGCTTCCCTTGAGATTTATTCTTCTGAAGATTTAAAACAGGAAGTACCTCTCTATGAATATATACAGAAAAAAGAAAGGCCTCTTATCACAAAAATCATTCTGCCGTTCCGTAAAAATTTCTATATTTCCATATGCCGTTATACAAGAACGTCAAATGATCTGGCATTAATAAATGTCTGTCTCGGTATGGAACTGGAAGAAGGTACATGTAAAGATGCAAGACTGGCAATAGGAGGGGTTTCTGTTGCCCCTATCAGGATAGTGGAAACAGAAGCATTTCTCAGAGGTCAGGAACTTAAAGGTAAATTAATAGATTATGCTCCTGAAGTCAGAAAACACCTGGAAAGTCAGATAAGTCCTATTGATGATCTGAGAGGTAAAGGGTGGTTCAAAAAAGAACTTGCCGGCGGTCTTGTCATACAGGCTCTCTATGAAGCAGCAAAAAAAGGAGGCATTTCCCTGTGAAAATAAATATAACATTGAACGGAAAACCTAAAAGACTTGATACGGAAGCAGGAGAAAGGGTAGTGGATCTCCTCAGGCGCAACGGGATCCTTTCTGTGAAAAATGGCTGTGACGGTGAAGGTACCTGCGGTGCATGTACAATTCTTCTTAACGGAAAATCAGTAAATTCATGCCAGCTACTATCTCCTCAAATAGACGGATGTGATGTGAGGACATCGGAATCCCTTGCAAAAAACAATCAGCTTCATGTAATACAGCAGGCCTTCCTTGATACAGGAGTGGTTCAATGTGGTTACTGTACCCCTGCCATGCTTGTGGCAACACTGGAATTACTGGAAAGAAACCCTGAGCCGTCTGAACATGATATAAAAGACGCTCTTTCAGGGATTATATGTAGATGTACCGGATACAAACAGATCTTTGATGCCATAGAAGTAGCAGTAAAAAGAATGAAAGGTGATAAGGATTATAAAAAAGAATATCCTTCTTTCCGTAAAGACCTCAGAATAGTAGGAAAATCTACGACCAAAGTTGACGGACATCAACTTCTATGTTCCGATCCGAGTTTCGTAGAAGATATGGTAAGGCCGAATTCTCTCTATATAAAGGTTCTTGCAAGCCCTCATGCCCATGCCATAATAAAAAATATAGATATAAGCGAAGCTGAACAAATGGAAGGTGTGGAATTTATCCTTACCAATGAAAACTGCCCCGATGTGCTTTACGGCTCTGCAGGACAGTGTTATCCCGAACCGTCTCCTTATGACAGAAGGATAATAAATAAAAAAATGAGGTTTGTCGGAGACAGAGTTGCCGCAGTGGCAGCTACATCTGAAAAACTCGCAACGGAAGCACTGAAAAAAATAAAGGTAGAATATGAAATTCTTCCTGCCATATTATCAATAGAACAGGCAATGAGTGATAATTCAGTGCAAATCCATGATGAAACAACATCTCAATATTGTTTTCCTGTAGGTCAAAATCTGCCTGCAAATATTGCCGCTTCCAACAAAGGCGGTATAGGTGACGTAGAAAAAGGCTTTAAAGAATCGGATTTTATAATAGAAAGAACCTATAAAACAGGACATATTCAATGTACACCTCTTGAGCCCCATGTTGTTTATACATATATGGAAGGCGACAGGCTTGTAATCAGAGCTTCCACACAGATTCCGTTCCATCTGAGAAGGATAGTATCAAGAGCAATCGGATACCCTGAAACGAAAATCCATGTCATAAAAGAAAGAGTTGGAGGAGGTTTCGGCGTAAAACAGGATATAGTCATGGAAGAACTGGCGGCCTATATAACACTTAAGACAGGGAAACCGGTATTTTTCCGTTTCACAAGAAAGGAAGAATTTGTAGCATCCAGGACAAGACATCCCACTTTAGTAAGAGTTAAAATAGGAGCGAAAAAGGACGGAAAAATTACTGCAATAGATATGAATGTAAAGGCAGATACAGGAGGTTATGGTCCCCACTGCCTCACAGTTCCCATGAATGCATGTTCCAAAACACTCCCTCTCTTCAGATGTGAGAATATGCATTATGATGTTACCGTTTATTATACAAATAATGTAATCGCAGGAGCCTATCAGGGATACGGAGCACCTGCAGGTGCTTTTGCGCTTCAAACAGCCATAGCGGAACTTGCGGCAGAAATGAATGTAGATTATCTGACCTTAATAAGACTCAATCATGTACGGACAGGTGACAGACTTGAAATTTTAAAATGTCTCGGTGAAGGTCAGGAAGGGATTCCCCAACAGGTAACAAGCTGTGCTCTGAGTGACTGTCTTGACAGAGGAGATTTTTCCATAAGATGGGGTGAACGTGAAAAAGGAGATACTCCCTATTTAAAAAGAGGAAAAGGTTTTGCCATAATCCAGCAGGGTTCAGGCCTTCCCGGTCTTGATGCTGCAAATGCGACTGTTTATATGCTCGGTGACGGTTCCTTTTTCCTATGTATAGGCGGAGCAGATCTCGGTACAGGACTCGACACTGTAGCGGTAAAGGTAGCAGCGGAAATTCTCATGGTTGATCAGGATAAAGTGGCAGTAAAAGCAGGAGACACAGATGTAACCCCCTTTGACGTAGGTTCTTATGCATCGAGCGGTACATTCTTTACAGGCTCTGCTGCATATAATGCCGCTCTTGACATGAAGAAAAAGATTTTAGAGGAAAGTGCAAAGATTTTAGATACCACTCCTGACAGGTTAAAACTTGCCTATCCCGGTAAAGTTGTATGGCAGGATAAAGAACTCACCTTCTCAGAACTTGCCAGAATAACACAGAGCGGGAAAGGTACAGGACAGATTATAGCAACAGGTGCTTTCACTACGGAAGAATCTCCCATACCTTACGGAGCCCATTTCGCGAAGGTGGAAGTAAATGAATTAACAGGCACTGTTAAAGTCAAAGCCTTCCATGCCTATCAGGACTGCGGTACTCCGATAAATCCCGATCTGGCTCTCGGACAGATGTATGGAGCAATTCTGAAAAGTATAGGCCATACACTTTATGAAAAAATGATCTTTGACGAACATGGCAAATGTCTTAATCCGAATTTCCTTGACTATAAAGTTCCCATGATAAAGGATCTGCCGGAAGATTTCCGTTCCGAACTGGTATTTGTAGATGAAAAACTCGGCCCCTTCGGCGGAAAATCAATTTCCGAAATTGCCACAAACGGAGCCGCTCCTGCCATAGCGACTGCCATACATGATGCAATAGGCGTATGGGTAAGGGAATATCCTTTTACGGCAGAAAAAGTGCTGGAAGCAATAAGAGAACAGAAAAATGAAAAGTGAAAAATGAGTGGTGAGTAACAATTATTGACCTCGTAATGCGTAATGCGTGATGCGTGATGCGCGATATAAAACCTTTACGTGTTACGACCACTTAAATTCTAATAATCTGCTCTCGATAATAAGTTATAAAATACACTATAATTACTTTTCAAGAAGGATTTTAACCTGATATTACAGAAGGATTTTAACCCGATATCACAGAATGTTATGTAGATTTCTGCTTTTCTGCTAAAGGTGTAAAGAATATGGATGATAAAAGGCCAATCATAGTACTTAACGATATATATAAAACCTATACAATGGGCGATACGAAGGTTAATGCCAACGATGATATTAATCTTACTATTTATCACGGTGAATTTGTAGTAATCATGGGAGCTTCCGGAAGTGGAAAATCTACTGTAATGAATTTGATAGGATGTCTTGACAGGCCTACAAGCGGCAGTTATAAACTGGACGGTGTGGAAGTATCACAACTGGACGACGATGAACTATCGATTATAAGAAATCAGAAGATTGGTTTTGTTTTTCAGAAATTCCATTTATTATCCGGTATGACTGCGAGAGAAAATGTTGAACTTCCGATGATCTATGCAGGTGTAAGCACAAAAGAGAGAATGCAGGTAGCAGCAAACAACCTTACGAAAGTTGGTCTGGAAACACGTATGAATCACGTGCCAAATGAGCTTTCAGGTGGGCAGATGCAGCGTGTTGCCATAGCAAGAGCTATATCTAACAAACCGCCCATACTTCTTGCAGATGAACCTACAGGTGCCCTGGACAGTAAATCAGGCGATGAAATTATGGCTTTGTTCCAGGATTTACACAGAAAGGGAAGTACTGTAATTCTCATAACTCATAATCCTGAAGTGGCAAAATACGGCACAAGGGTTGTGAAACTCCATGACGGTAAAATAGTTACAGACGAACAGGTAAAAGAAGAAGACAGGATATTACTTTCATCTGATATAAGACAGTCAATGACCGTAAGACTTAATATGAGGGGCAGCATGAATATCATGCAGAGCGTAAAAATTGCATGGAATGCGCTCAAAGCCAATAAAATGAGATCTTTGCTGACCATGCTTGGTATTATAATAGGCATATCTTCTGTAATCATTATGACTGCCATAGGAAACGGCATGGATAAGGGTTTTAGAAAACAGTTTACCGACATGGGAGTACAGAATGTTATAGTTTCTCCCGGTAAAGGGGACAGTGTCATACAATCTTCCATAGGCTCAAAAACAAGACAGCTCACAATGAGAGATGTAAGAGTATTAAAGAATCAGTGTATTTCCGTAAAAGGAGTGGCCCCCAGTATAACTACGAGTGTTACTGCAGTTTACGGCCCAAATAATATGGATGTTACAATAAAGGGTACGTCTCCTGCTATTCTTGTAGTAGATACTTTACCGGTTGAAAAGGGGAGGTTTTTCTCAGAGAAAGACTGGGATAAAAACAGTCCTGTATGTGTGATTGGCCATGAAGTGGCAGAAAAATTATTCGGGAAAGACATAGAACCTCTCGGCAATACAATAAAAATGGTAGCAAAATCCAGCAGCACTTCAAACAGCACTTCATCTTCAGGAAATTCAGATCCGAACAATGTGACAAACTCCGGAATAAGGCTTAAAGTCATAGGGATTTTAAAGAAAAAGGACAGGGCTATAATGGATGATTATGATAAAACAATAATAACACCTCTCACCACATTTAACAGCAGGGTTTACTATCAGTCATATCTGAATTTTATTCAGGTAGCCTCGGAAAATCTGGATACTGTTAAGAAAACAAAAGATGAGGTTACAAGAGTTCTTTTACCTCTTCATGGTAACAATGTAAAAAACCTTGACATACTGAGTTTCGAACAGCAGCTGGCCCAGTCTATGAGCACCATCATGGCTCTGAGCCTGTTTTTGTCCATTATAGCAGTTATTTCTCTGGTAGTAGGCGGAATTGGTATTATGAATATAATGCTTGTTTCAGTAACGGAGCGCACAAAAGAGATAGGACTCAGAAAAGCCATAGGAGCAAGAAAAGGTGATATTTCAACACAGTTCTTAATAGAATCCCTTGTACTCAGCATAACGGGAGGTATCATAGGTATACTTGTCGGTACAGGTATATCAGCAGTATATCCACTTTTGATAGCTTCCAGTTCTCTGAAAGATCTAATGGGTCAGGCTATTATTTCACTTACTTCCATAATAGTTTCTTTTGGTTTTTCCGCAATGGTTGGTATATTTTTCGGCCTTTATCCGGCAAGGAAAGCTGCTGCTCTTGACCCGATAGAAGCGTTAAGACAGGAATAAAGTCGTGACGCGTGACGGGTTTAATCCCGGCGCATCACGCATTACGCATTACGAGGTCATTATCTACAGATAGTTATGAAACTAACTATAATATATCAGAGTCTGATAAAAAATTACAATCGTGAAATGAAAGGAGATTTTTCTTCTCAGGTTGAATTAATTCGGTTATGAATAAAAAATTTTTGCTATTTCTATTTATATTGCTCCTTATAACTTTTAATAGAATTCTGGCGGAAGAATCCGAGAAATTTACTCTTAAGGATTGTATAAATATGGCTATGGATAACAATCCTTCTGTAATAAGAGCCAGACAGGATATAAAAGTGGCAGAAAGTTCAAAAACCCAGGCTCTGGCAACTTATTTGCCAAATTTAAAGTACAGCGGAACCTATCAAAAATCAAATCAGGGTAACGGTACTATTGTGAGCGGCATATATTTCCCGGCAGTACCTATTGACGACTATTCCAGTAATGTTTCTGTAAGCCAGACTGTTTTTGATACATTCAAGGGTTTTTACCAGTACAAACAATATAAAGCTCAGATAGAACAGTATGAATATGCTCTCAAAGAATCTTCCAACAATCTTGCTCTTACAATAGCACAGGATTATTTCAATGCTGTAAAGGCGAAAGACATATTGAATTTTAGAGAAACCCTTCTTGACAATTCACTCAAATATCTGGATAAGGCAAATGAAAATTTTCAGGTCGGTCTTTCGCCGAAATCAGATGTATTTACGGCAGAAGTCAATGTAACCCAGGCAAAAGTTGATCTTCTGACTGCTCAAAATGATATAAAAAATAAAATGGCTCAACTTAAAATCGACACAGGTCTGCCTGTGGATAAAAATATAGATATTGCAGAAGAAATTTATGAATTAAAAAATAAACCTTCAATGGAACAGGCACTATCTGATGCAAGTGAACGAAGGCCTGAGATAAAAAAATACAATGCCCAGATAGAATATCAGGACAGAGTAATAACAGGAGCAAAACTTCAGAGATTACCCAATGTAACACTGGGCGTAAGTTATAATTATGCAACTGACTCATATCTCAGCCCTGATAAATATTATGCTGTTTATGGCCAGGTAAACTTCCCCATTTTCGATGGTTTCAGCACTAAATCACAGGTTGAAAGTGCGGAAGCTACGAGAGCCCAGTATGAATCAGATAAAGAGAAACAAAAAAGAACAATAATTTCCGATGTAACAACTGCTTACAATGATCTTGAAACAAATATGGCCAAAATAGAACTGAATAAAATACAGGTAGAACAGGCAAAATTCAATCTGGAACTGGCAGAAGGAAAATATACGAGCGGAGTGGGGTCATTTCAGGATATACTGAACAGGCATGACGATTACAGTAAAGCTATGATTAATTTAATAACTGCCACATATGATTATCAGATAAGTCTGGCCAAATTTAAAAAAGCCACAGGAGAGGAACTGCCATGAAGAAATATAGAAACGTTATAATCATAATAATACTAATAATAATCGGGTTATGTGCTTTTTCTAAGTACAACAGTATGCAAAAACAAAAAGAAGCCATCAAAAACTGGAAAACAGTTAAAGTAAAAAAAGACACTATGGAAGTTATTGTGAATACTACAGGCACTATTAAAGCATCTACTCAGATAGACATAAAATCAGAAATATCAGGGAAAATCATCAAATTACCCTATAAAAGAGGAGAGCGCATTTCAAAAGGAACTATAATTGCCATAATTGATGATCAACAGCAGAAACAGTCCTACCTGCAATCAGATGCAGCATATAAAAGCAGTATTGCTCTCCTGGAAAAATCGGAACTCGATAGAAATTACACGGCAGATAATAACGGTGTAACAATAGAAACAAAAAGAATTGCTCTGGAAAAAGCAAATTTAACTTACAATCAGTCAATTCAGCAGATTGAAGAAGCGAAAAAACTGGGACAGGCTCAAATAGAGCAATATAAAACAGCTCTGGAGCAGCAGCAAAAAAACCTGGATAAAACCCTTGCAGGTTCAAGGAAACAGGATATAGCCCAGAAGCTGGCAACAGTACAGTCCAGAGAAGCAGATATGAACTATAAAAGTATACAATTTGAAAGACAGAAAACCCTTTATGAAAAATACTATGTAGCCAAAAAAGATGTAGACAGCGCGGAAAACGACTATCTTCAGGCGAAAGCTGCCTATGAGAGCGCAAAAGAAGACTATGATAAAACTGTTGAAGGAAGCTGGGAAGAAGATATAGCTATTGCCAGGGTACAGGTAGAAAAAGCAAAGAAAGATCTTCAGACTCAAATAGATCAGACAAAAAATAATATTGCAGATAAAGAAAGAACAGTTGATACTGCGATGAAAGACTTAAAAGCAGCAGAAGCCAATCTGCAGCTGGAGATTGTTAACAGTCAGCAGGTAGGTATGAAAGCAGCTGATATTAAAAACTCAGAAGCAAATTTAAGTAAAGCAGAAGCCCAGAGAAAACAGGATTTTGATAATCTGTCAAAGACAAAAATACCCTCTCCTGTAAACGGCATAATTATTAATAGACCTGTAAATGTAGGAGATGTAGTGGCCTCACAGGTCTCCACAGCAGGAGGCACTGTATTGATGACTATTGCAGATCTCGGTGAAATTTATGCTGAAGCAAATATAGATGAAGCAGATGTGGGAAAGATAAGGAAAAATCAGACTGTAACAATACATGCTGCGGCATATAAACAGATCAATATCAAAGGACTTATAACCGATGTAGCCCCGCAGGCAGTTCAGGTTCAGCAGATACCGACATTCAATACGAAAATTAAAGTGTTACTCGATAAAATTGCAGAAAAAGAATTACCTTCCGGTAAAACCCGTTATGAATTATTATATCCTGGAATGAGCGTCGACGCTGATATATATGTAGACACAAGAAGCGACGTTCTTCAGATACCGGTACAGGCTGTATGGAAAAAAGATGCTAAAAATTATGTAACTCTTATATCCGACAACAAAACCCTCAGGGATGTAGAAGTTACAACAGGTATAAGTGACGATGTAATGATAGAAATACTGACAGGTGTCTCAGAAGGGAATGAAATAAAACTACCTGATTAAGAGGATCGAGACGCGTAACGATATAGACGTAAATATTATTGGTTTATTTCTTGACAACCCCTAAGCATGTAATAAAAGTTTTCCTCCCGTCACGCGTTACGCGTCACGAGAGCAAATATGTATTATTTATGCTCACTACAGTAAAAAAGGAGAATATATATGGCACAGGACAGTATTTTCCGGGAGAAAGCTCTGGCCAAACTGTCATCGCCGGAACAATTAGATCAACTCATAATCATTACAGACAGAAAAGGCTGGATAGCAGTTTTAGCTATAGGGCTCATACTGATTGCATCTCTCATATGGGCATTTACAGCCCATCTCCCTGTAATGATAAGCGGCTCCGGAATCCTTATTGCAGAGGGAGGCATACATGAAATGGTCGCCATAAAGGAGGGCATAGTAAAAGAGGTAAAGGTAAAATTAAATGAAATAGTGGAAGCAAATCAGCTCATTGCAACAGTATCAAACCCGGAAATGGAATATGATCTTCTATCTGCCAGAAAACAACTCCAGGAATTAGGAAAAGAAACACAAACGGCTGAGAAAATAAAAGAGACTGAAGAAAACATAAAAAGACTCGAAGAAAAAATAAAGTTCTACTCGGAGATAAGGAGTCATGTTAAAGGTATAGTAACAAGTATAAGGGTAGAGAGTGATGATTACATAGAGAGGGGAACAGTAGTTGCAACGATGGAAGATAATACTGCCCCTCTAGAGGCCATAATATTTATATCAGATGAAGATGCAAAGACGATTCAACCTGGTATGGATGTTCAGCTTTCTCCTTCTACGGTAAAGAAGGAAGATTTCGGATTCATAAGAGGAAAAATAAGTTATATAAGTCATTATCCTACCACCAGAAAACGTATGGCAACGGTTCTGGACAACGATCAACTGACAGACCGTTTTATGGAAAAAACATCAGCTACATTTGTGGCCAGAGTATCACTTCAAAAGAACCCTCTCAGTAAAAGCGGCTATCAGTGGTCATCAAAGAAGGAACCTGATTTTAAAATAACCAGCGGCACTCTATGCAACGGCTCGATTATAGTAAAACAGATCAGACCTATCTCTATTGCTTTTCCCTATATTAAGTAAATCCGGAGATTATATTTTATGAAAAAAAGAGTAAAGACTCCTACATTACTTCAGATGGAAGCAGTGGAATGCGGTGCCGCATCTCTTGCCATTATACTGGCCTATTACGGCAGAATAGTTCCACTTGAACAATTACGAATAGACTGCGGTATATCCAGAGACGGAAGCAAAGCTTCAAATATACTGAAAGCAGCCAGAAACTACGGGTTTACAGCAAAGGGTTACAGATATGAAACAGAAGAACTCATGGATCTGGCATTTCCTGTAATAATATTCTGGAATTTCAACCATTTTCTTGTTCTCGAGGGTTTCGGAAAAAACCATGTATATTTAAATGATCCGGCAGCAGGCCCCAGAACTGTTTCCATGCACGAGTTCAATGAAGCCTATACGGGTGTTGTTCTTACCTTTGAGCCTGGGCCTGAATTTAAAAAGGGAGGGGCCAAAAAAAGCCTTTATAAAGGACTGCTGGACAGGCTGAAAGGTTCGGAAACAGGCCTTCTTTATGCTGTTCTTACAGGACTTGCTCTTGTGTTACCTGCCATGGTTATTCCCATATTTACGAAAATGTTTATCGACAATATTCTTGTAAATAAAATGGACTACTTTATCTGGCCACTGGTTACAGGTATGATTCTCACAGGATTTATCAGGGCAGTACTTACATGGTTTCAGCAATATTATCTTCTCAGGATGGAAACAAAACTTTCCCTGAGTACGTCAAGTAAATTTTTCTGGCATATACTCCGTGTACCTGTCGAATTTTTCACACAGCGTTTTGCCGGTGATATAAGTTCAAGGGTTGCAATAAACGACAAATTCGCCCAGTTACTTTCACAGCAGCTTGCCACGAATATACTCAATTTTGTAATGATCCTCTTTTATCTCATACTGCTATTCAGATATAATGTTTTGCTTACAGTCATAGGAATAATCATTGCTTCATTGAATATGGTCTTTCTGAAGCTTATATCCAGGCAGAGGAAAGACGGAAATATGAAACTCCTTCAGGAGAGAGGGAAACTCCTGGGTACATCAATTTCAGGACTTACCATGATTGAAACTCTTAAAGCAAGCGGAACTGAAGCTGATTTTTATACAAGATGGTCCGGCTATCTTACAAAATTAACAAATACAGAACAGAAGGTAAATGTATATACACAGTTTCTATCGGTTATACCTACATTTCTTAATTCTCTCAATACACTGGCAATTCTCGGCATAGGAAGCATGTGTGTTATGAAAGGTGAGATGACAGTCGGCTCTCTTGTAGCCTATCAGAGTTTAATGGGATTTTTCATGGACCCTGTTAATAAACTGGTAAATCTCGGTTCCACACTTCAGGAAGTAGAAGGTGATATGACCAGAATTGATGATGTATTGAGTTATAAGACTGATCCCGGCATAAGTGAAAAGGTAAAACTCGACACAGAAGAGGATATAGCCAGAAAATTACCGGGCAAAGTAGAATTAAAAAATATAACCTTTGGCTACAGCCCTCTTGAACCTCCGTTAATAGAAGATTTCAGTCTTACCATGAAACCCGGTTCACGAGTAGCTCTGGTTGGCACATCGGGAAGCGGAAAATCAACTATAAGCAGATTGATTACAGGCCTGTATCAGCCATGGAGCGGAGAAATTCTCTTTGACGGAAAAGCTGTAACAGAAATACCGAGAAAAGTTATAACCAACAGTATTTCAATGGTAGATCAATCTATTATGTTATATGAAGGAACAATAAAAGAAAATATAACTATGTGGGATAATATGATGGATGAAACAAATATAGTACAGTCAGCAAAAGACGCTTCTATTCATGATGAAATAACAGCAAGAGAAGCAGGTTATGACAGTATGGTAGAAGAAGGAGGAAGAAATTTCAGCGGCGGCCAGGCACAGAGACTTGAAATAGCGAGAGCTCTTGCGCCAAATCCCACTGTAATGGTACTTGATGAAGCTACAAGTGCTCTGGATCCTGTTACGGAAGAAAATATAGACAAAGCTCTGAGGAGAAGAGGCTGTACCTGTATAATAATAGCACACAGACTGAGTACAATAAGAGATTGTGATGAGATTATCGTGCTGGAAAGAGGCAAAGTAGTCCAGAGAGGAACTCATGAACAGTTAAAAGATATCGAGGGGTCTTATAGTAAACTTATTAAAATGTATTAGAGTAGTGAGTAGTGAAAAGTGAAGAGTAGGGGCGAACCACTGCGTTCGCCCGGTACCGGTGAAAATACGCGTTACGCGTTACGCGTTACGATTCTAACGGAGAAATAAAAATGGATAAAAATAATAATGATATAATAAATAATGAGAATAACAGAGAGGCATCCAATATTCCTCAACTCACGACTCACGACTCACGACTCACCGAATTAATAGAACTTGGCGGAAACAACCCTTTCCTGATAGACGATCCGTCTCATGCATGGATTGTCAGGGAAAACAGAGTTAATATTTATTCAGTTTATCTTAAAGACAACGAAATTACCGGCACAAGAAATTATATCTGTACAGTAGAAAAAGATGGAGTATTTTTTGGTTTTCCCCGTGCTGAAGATTTTGGTATTCTCGCGGTCGGAGAAGCAGGTACAAAGGTTTTAAAGATCAATATAAATGACTGTAAAGAGAATTTGTTATCTGCTTATATTGATATATGGATCGAAGATCTGTCAAAGGGACTTGCCTATACAAAACAGGGACAAAAAAAGTTTAAATTACTTGTTCCTGATGAAGAAACAGATATAAAGAAAGGGGAAAATATCTTATCTTTTGACAGGATTTTATGGGCTAAAAACCTTAAAGGTTCTTTTTCGGTGCGGGGATTTCATGATTCAGCTTTCGTAAAAGAGAACCAATTCTTTCCTGTTTCAAAAAACATATGGTGGCATGCCGAAGAAGATTCCACACTAAAGACATTTACCACAGAAAAAAAGATTTCAGAAGACAGAGACATCACGTTTCTTTATAATTTTCACAGTCATGTAATAGAATTCCTGAAAATAAGACTGGTTGAAAAAAAGATAGACGAAAGAGAATTACTTGAAAAAAAGGAAGCGAGTGAGGTTTTATTTTTCACAGAAGCAGTGTCAGGACTTGCTTCAATCATGAAATCTGATAAAAGAGAATATGTAACTAAAGAAGGAGAAGACAGCCTTTTAATTGCCTGTAAAATAATAGGGGAAAAAACAGGCATACAATTTCAAAAGCCCCTTCTTTCACAGGAAAATAAAAAATTGATAGATCCCCTGACTGCCATTACGAAGGCATCGAAAGTAAGATACAGAAATGTAAGTCTCTATGACAGATGGTGGTGTAATGAAAGCGGGCCTTTTCTCAGTTTTTTAAAAGATAGTAATAATCCTGTAGCAATTATTCCTGTCTCTACCGGTACATATGAAATGATAGATCCTGAGAATAACAGGAAAGAAAAGGTAACAAAAGAAGTAGCAGAGAAATTGATACCTTTCGGTTACATGTTTTACAGGCCTTTCCCGGCCAGAGCCGTCAGCCCTATTGAAGTTATCAAATTCGGATTTCAATGGGCTATAGATGATGTTAAATTTTTTCTTCTCATAAGTATAGCAGTAGGGCTTTTAGGTCTCATAGTTCCATTTACGACAGGCCTTATTTTCAGTTATGTCATTCCCGATGCAGCCTATAATCAGCTATTGCAGATTGTCCTCGGAATTTTCATTGGTTCCGTTTCTGTTACACTGTTTCAAATCCTTCAGAGCATCTGCCTTATTCGTATAGAAACAAAGATGAAAATACCTATACAGGCTGCCATATGGGATAGAATACTTTCACTGCCCTGTTCTTTTTTCAGACAGTTTTCTTCAGGAGATCTCGCATCACGCTCTCTGGGTATAGATTATATATCAGGTCAGTTATTCAGCGGCCTCGCTCTTCCATCACTTCTCGGCGCTATTTACGCTCTATTCAATTTCATTCTCCTCTTTTATTATGATAGCAGTCTTTCTATTATTGCAACAATAATTTCCGTTGTTCTGATTGTAATCATAGTTCTTACAAGTTATCAACAGATCAATTATCAGAGAGAACTCCAGAAAATAAGTGGAAAACTATCAGGTTTTGTATTTCAGTTAATAAACGGCATATCAAAACTCAGGGTATCGGGTGCCCATACACTGGCATTTACAAAATGGGCAGAATACTTCAGTCAGCAGAAAAAATATTCCTTCAAAATAGGACTTATCCAGAACTTTCTTACAACCTTTAATTCTACATTACCAGTCATTACAGGTATAGCTCTTTTTTCTTTCGTAATATATCAGGATGCAAATCACGGATCTACTATTTCAACAGGTAACTTTATAGCTTTCAACACTGCTTTTACTGCTTTTATATCTGCAATGATGCAGCTTGGTTTATCTATAGCTTTACTTATAAACATAGTTCCTGTATTCGAAAGGACAAAACCCATATTTGAAACCCCTCCCGAGATAGATGAGAACAAAATGGAAGCAGGTGAGTTAACAGGTAAACTTGACGTACATCATTTAACCTTTAAATATAAAAAAGACGGCCCTGATATATTAAAAGATATATCCTTTCATGTAGACTCCGGAGAATTCATAGCCTTTGTAGGCCCTTCCGGCGCAGGTAAATCGACTATTTTAAGACTTCTTCTTGGTTTTGAAACCCCTGCGGAAGGAGCTATTTATTACGATGAACAGAACCTTGCAGGACTTGACCTTGCTTCCCTGAGGAGTCAGATAGGTGTCGTTATTCAAAACAGTAAAGTAATGGCAGGGGAAATTTATTATAATATTATCGGCTCATCACTTCTTACAATGGAAGATGCCTGGGAAGCGGCAAGACTTGCAGGTATTGAAGATGACATAAAAGCCATGCCCATGGGTATGCATACAATGGTGTCAGAAGGAGGAGAAACCTTCTCCGGAGGCCAGAAACAGAGACTTCTTATCGCAAGAGCCATAGCAAGGAAGCCAAAGATAATAATATTTGATGAAGCTACAAGTGCCCTTGATAATACTACCCAGGCCATTGTTACCGAAAGCCTCAATAAATTAAATGCCACAAGGATTGTTATTGCACACAGATTAAGCACCATAATAAATGCAGATAGAATTTATGTGGTCAAAGAAGGCTCTATAGTACAGACAGGTAAATATGAAGACCTTGTAAATGCAGAAGGCCCCTTCAAGGATCTGGCGAAAAGACAGCTTTCGTAATATTGAATGCTGTTCTTAACACTTTTTAACACTTTCTAACACTTTTTAACGATTTTTAACGATTTTTAACACTTTTTTATTTTTTTTATTTTTTTATTTTTTAGAAGGAAAAATTAAAATTACTGTTGAATTATATGTAAGTAAAATTCCTACAGGAATGTAAGTAAAATTCCTACAGGAATGCAAAAAAAACTAAGGAGAGGAGAAAGGTAATATTATGAAACCAGACAAGCACAGTGCATTAATCCAGAAACTCTGGAAAGACTCAAAATTTAAAGAGGAATTTTTAAAAGACCCTAAAAAACATCTTGGAGAGGCATATGGAGCAAAACTTCCCGATGATATTCATGTTGAAGTTTTACAGGAAACAAAAGGAAAACATTATTTTGTTCTTCCTGCAAATCCGGCAGACTACGGGAAAGACCTCAGTGATGCTCAATTAGAAGAAGTTGCCGGCGGAACAATGGGTATTGGTGCTACAATCGCCTTCGGAACAGTAACTGCCTGCTAAGAACCGGTAATGAAATTATAATTTTATATTACTCTGGAGTAATTTCCAGAGTAATAATTTTATATTCACTGTTTCCATTTATATCCGGCATCTCTGACGTGGAGATAAGTGTGACATAACCTGAGGTACAAGATTGAAATTTAAATTAAAAGATTCAATTGATCTTATAGAAAAAACTATTTTCCTGAATGAACGTATAAATAGCTCTTTTGCTCCGGAAGATGACCATAATAATAATAAACTCATTGATAGTTATATAAATAAATGGCAGGAAGTCGTAGCAAAAGGAGACCCTGAGACTTTTGATAAACGGCTCTCTCTTGATAATTTAGATTTAAATTCAGCAAGAAAAATTCTGGGAAAAATTTGTTTAAATGAAAATCTGCCGGAGTGGACAGAGATATTCGAAAAAATTATCAATAAAGTAGAAGATGTTTCACAGAAAAAATACACTTTTCATGATTATAAAGGAGAAGGCAAAAATCCTGTTCCGTTTCAGGAAATTCTTTATCCCTTTATCTTAATAGCCAGAGAAGAGCTGATACACAGAACAGGCAGAAGTTATCATCTGGCCGGTGAAGAAAGTCACAGCATTTTTGAACATAATCTCCTCGTATTATTGAGTAATTTATGTTCCGAAACATTGTATTATGAATATATAATATACTGCACTGGTAAACAATCTCCTTACGAGCTTTATCTTGACAGGCTTAAAAAGAGAACAAACCCTGAATATTATGATAGTTTTACAGAAGACTTCTTTAACACTTCTTTTATAAATTTCTTCAAAGAATATCCGGTACTGGCACGTTTTGTTTCCATGTGTGTAACATTATGGATAGAAGGGACGGGAGAATTTTTCCGGAGATTGGAAGAAGACTTACCTGAAATTTCCAGAGTTTTCTGTAAAGATGAAGAACCGGGAAAGCTTGTCAATGTAAAGTCAGGTATTTCTGACACACATAACAAAGGCAGGTCAGTAATAGCTCTTACCTTCTCTTCAGGATTAAAATTGATCTACAAACCGAAAGATCTTTCTACAGAGATTATTTATTTTGATTTACTTTCATGGTTCAATCAACATATATCATTGAAATTTAAAACACTTAAAATAATTAACAGAAAAGATTATGGATGGGTAGAGTTTGTTGAGTGCTTACCCTGTAAAAACAAAGAAGAAGTAACCGGTTATTATACAAGGACAGGGCATCTTCTGTGTATTATGTATCTTATGGGGGGAAATGACTGCCACTGTGAAAATATTATCGCTTCAGGAGAATATCCTGTATTTATAGATTTAGAAACACTGATGCAGGCAGAAACAGTACTGAATAATAAAGAATATAATGATAGAGCCATTACTATGGCAGATAATAAAATATCCAGGTCAGTTCTGAAATCAGGTCTTTTACCTTCCTGGATATTACAGGGAGAAAAAGCCTATGATATAGGAGGAATTTCAGGTCCAACCAGTCAAAAAAATTCTATTCACAGGGGAAGAGAAAAATTTATTGATAGAAATGTAGTAATTGAAACAGAGATATTTCGGAATACTTTTAATCTACCTGTTCTTGACGGTGAATGTCTTCTGCCTTTTAAATATATTGAGCATATAGTCCGGGGATTCAAGGAAATATATATGCTCCTTATGGAACATAGAGAGTATCTTCTTTCATCTCATAGCGTGCTGAATAAATTGAAGGGCAAAAACTTTCGTTTTATATACCGTGCTACAAGGATCTATGATCAGCTGTTAAAAAAAATGTTAATGCCGGATTTTCTGAGAGATGCTATTTTATTCAGTATTGAACTGGATGTTCTTACAAGAGCCATCTTAAAATTTGAACAAAAAGAATTATATTCTCTTATAAAATCTGAAATAAGTAATCTTCAGGGACTCGATATTCCTGTATTTACAGGCTACTCAGACAGAAACTGCCTGGTTCTGCCTGATGGAAAAACAATAGAAAACCTGTTCAGAGAACCGGCTTATAATCATATTATATCCTGTTTAAAAGGCTCAGGAGAAGAAGATCTGAAAAGTCAGGTTTCTTTCATAAGAGCAATATTATACGAAGAGACAGATAAAAAAACTGCCGATATAAGCATTGAAAATGATATAAAAGAAGTATCTTCTGTTGAAATTAAAGAGGAAGGATTCAGACAGGCTCTACTGCTTGCAGAAAAACTTGAGGAACTTGCTATTAAATCTGAATCGGGAGAAGTAATATGGATTGGATATGAATATATTCCGGCAGCGGAAATATTACAATTAAGACCGGCAGGCTATACCCTTTTCAGCGGATGTTGCGGTATTTCCCTTTTCCTTTCAGCCGTTGCCAGAGTTACGGGAAACAGTAAATTCCGAAACCTTGCCCTGTCTGCCATAGAAGGCACATGCAGAGATATTAAAGATATGAATAAAGATAATACATTGAAGGAAAAAATTCTGGAAAACGGTACAGGCTGTGTGGTCGGTCTTGGTTCTATTGTATACAGTCTTGTATTTGTGAGCCGGTTTCTCGGAGTATCGGAACTTCTTGAAACAGCTAAAATAGCATCTTTATTGATAAATGATTTGATAAAATCTGACAGACAATTTGATATTACAGGCGGAGTAGCAGGAGCTATACTGAGCTTACTTAAACTCTATGATGAAATACATGAAGTTGAAATTCTGGAAATAGCAAAAAAGTGCGGGAAACATCTTCTGGAAAACAGGGTAAAAAGTTCTTCCGGTTATAAAACATGGAATATCCCGGGAAATCTTTCATTATCAGGCTTTTCTCATGGAGCTGCCGGTATAGCTTATGCCCTGCTTCGTCTTTATACCTGCTCAGAAGAGAAAGACTTACTGGAAGCTGCCAGAGAAGCAATATTATATGAAAACACGCTCTATTCAAAAGATTACGATAACTGGTCAGACTTGAGAGAAACTGAAGATATGCCTGAAGAGAAAAAGTTTAAAACATCGTGGTGTCATGGTGCCCCCGGAATTGGCCTGGGAAGGATTGGCGGTCTGTGTGTTCTTGATAATGACTCTATAAGAAGAGATATTGATATAGCCATAAATAAAACCATTAAAGAATCAAAGTCCTGTGATCATCTATGCTGCGGAAATATGGGACTTGTAGATATTCTGTTAACTGCAGGTATTAAACTTGACAGGAGTGATTTAAAAAGAGAAGCTTTATTGAAAACATACCGGGTATTATCAGGAGTAAAAAAGAATGGTATGTTCAATACAGGTTATGAGATTGATTTTACACCAGGTTTTTTTCAGGGAATTTCCGGAATTGGCTATGAACTTCTACGTTTAAACAATCCGGATATTCCGTCAGTATTATTATTTGAGTAATAATTTGAAAGACTGATGGGAGGAATAATTTATGAAAATATTATTTATAGAGAATTTTCAATATGTCCATGCTACCTATAAATATCCGAATATACCACTGGGATTATTGAGTCTGGCTACAATTTTGAAAGAAAAAGATTATGATGTCGAATTAATAAACTTCAATTACCTATTTTTAAATAACATAATAGACTATGACTTTGATACGGCGAAGAAATTTGACATTATGGCCGATTATATAATCAATAAAAATCCCGATATAGTAGGATTTACAGCTCTATGCAACACCTTTCACAATGCCCTGTATTTATCGCGGCTCATTAAAGAGAGGAATAATAACATCAAAATAATAATGGGAGGCCCTCATACATCGCTTTTACCTGAAACTATTCTGGAAGATTACCCCTGGATTGATTTAATATGTGTCGGAGAAGGGGAAGGCAATATTGTAAGTATAATAAAAGGAATGGAAGATAATAATCTTACATCTGTTCCCGGCATTGTATACAGGAATAATTCCTCTATTATAAGAAATCGTGACAGTGAAATGATAAAAGACCTGGATACCCTTCCTTTATTAAATTATGGTTCCATACTGGATTTTAAAGACATAAACTTTATTGATATAGAGGCAGGGAGAGGTTGCCCTTACAAATGCACTTACTGTGCAACAAATAAATACTGGAAGTATAATTTCAGATTAAAATCTGTAGAGCGTATCTGTAAAGAAATAATGGAGGTAAAGAAAATTCTGGGTGATAAAAAAGCTTTCTTTAATTTTATCCAGGATAACCTTACAACAAACTATGATTTTATAATGAAGTTATGTGATAAACTGAAGGAACTTCATATTGAATGGGGAGGTAATGCAAGGCTGGATACGTTAGATGAAAATCTCATTAAAAGAATGGCAGAGACAGGCTGTACCAGGATTCTTATGGGACTGGAATCCGCCTCACCGGCAATGCAAAAAAAGATCAACAAAAATCTAAACCTCAAAAATGTAGATACTATTATTGAACTTCTGGAAAAATACAGGATAACTCCTCTTATATCATTTATGTACGGATTCCCCGGTGAAACAGAGGAAGATTTACTGCTTACATTAAATATGCTTACTTCTATACTTAAAAAAAATATTTACGTTCATTTACATTCCTTATGTGTTTTACCGGGAAGCCAGTTATTTGAAGAATATAAAGATAAACTGGTTGAAAGAGATTTTTATTCCACTGTCATAGAAGCTTCTGATCTGGACATGTTAAACTCCCTGGAGAGGAAAAACAGGATATTATTTTCTCAGTTTTATATACTTGAAGATTCACTTGTAGATAAATATTTTCTTCTTGCAGGATTTATCAATCAAATCTTTATAAAATTATATCCTTTTCTTCCCGAGACTTTCGCCATGTTATTAAAGGAATTTGACGATAATTTATTGTCTTTCTATAAAGATTTTGTAGATAATACAGAGAAATTTGCAAATTTTTATGAGAATAACGATCATATGAAGGTCGTAAGAAAAAATGATACCCTGATAAGGAATACTGATCTGATTGAACACTTGATAAATTTTCTCACAGAATATATAAATAATAAATCTTTAAGTGATTTTACCTTTAAGATGATTTCTCATAAATTTTGCGATGAACTGGAACTTCTTTCAGAGAAAACAGATATTAAAAAAAAGGGAAAGGTCTATTCTCCGTGGTTCAGGAGAGACTGAGAGGTCTGAATGTTTATAGCTTTATGCAACCTTAACACTATGTTCTATAAAGAAGGAAACTTTGTTTCTTTAACCCATGCTTATAAAGCCAGCACCTGTCCTTATAATATTTATATCCTTGCTTCTATTATGGAACAGGGAGGATATGAAATTTCCATAAAAGACTGGACAGGAAAACAATTTGAACTTTCGGAAATGGCAGAAGAACTTCTCAGGTTTGACGTAATCATGATGTCAACTAATTCATGGAACTGGTATCCTTCTGCCTGTCTTATAGAAAAACTCCGCTCTATAAGAGATGACCAGATATTTGTAGTAGGAGGCATACAGGCAACACTTTTCGGACAGGAAATTATGAAAGAATATCCTGTAGATTATGTAGTGAGAGGAGAAGCTGAAAAATCTGTAATTCCCCTTCTCAGGCTCATAGAAAAAAAGGGAAAACCAGAGGAAGTTCCAGGACTTGTATATAAGGAACATGGAGAAATAAGGTTAAATCCCCTGTCTCCATTAATGACACCTGAAGAAATATCACTTCTGCCGGTAACTCTCTATGAAAAGCTTCAGGAAGGTACACATAGCTGGCTTTCCATAGAATCTTCAAGAGGATGTGTCAACCGCTGCATTTATTGTTCTACCCCCTATCAGAGAAAATGGCGTCCTCTGAGTGCTGAAAATGTTGTTCATCGTATAGAAGCTTATATCCCCTATCTACAGAAGGTATTAACAGGGAAATTCGTCTTTATTGATGACAGTTTTATAATAGATATTAAGAGAGCAAGAAAAATAGCAGGACTCCTGAGGAAAAGACAGATTGACATAAAGACAATGTGGAACGGACATGTAACGGAACTATTTGAGGAAGAAATGCTTTCCGAACTCGCTCCTTATACAGAGGTCATACTTGTCGGCGCAGAATCTTTTCATGAGGAAACTCTGAAAAAGATAGGAAAACATTTTACGGCTGATGATATTATGAAAGGTATAAATATAGCCATGAAACTCGATCTGGACAGAAAAATATTATTTTCCTTTATTATCGGTTTTCCCTGGCAGAATAAAGAAATGATTATAGAAGAGATAGATAAGATTTACCTTCTTGTATCTATAAGCGGTGCATGTGCTACTATTAACTGGCTTATATTGAATCCCGGTTCACCTATATGGAATGAATTTTGCAGAAAAAAGGAGACACCTTTCCGTAATTATCATAAACTTTATGAAGAATGGAAAAAAGAGGTATTTCCTTTGAGTGAAGAGGAAGTACAGGAAATACGCTCTTATATAAAATCTTTACAGGATAATATTCCCGGAGGGGAATATAGATTCAGGCTTAATGATTTCAGGTAAAAATCAGAAAGGAATTTTATGCTTATAGCTTTATGCAACATGGCTCCTATGGAACATAAAGAAGGAGACTTTGTTCCTATAAAAAAACCTATTACTTATAGAACTCCCTGTCCTTATAATATTTACCTCCTTGCTTCTATCATGGAACAGGGAGGTTATGAAATTTCCATAAAAGACTGGACAGGAAAAAATTTTGAGATTTCGGATATGATAGAAGAACTTCTCAGTTTTGATGTAATAATGATATCAGTTAATTCATGGAACTGGTATACTTCTGCCTGTCTTATGGAAAAACTTCGCTCTGTAAGAGATGACCAGATATTTGTAGTTGGAGGAATACAGGCAACACTTTTCGGGCAAAAAATCCTGGAAGAATATCCTGTAGATTATGCAGTACGAGGAGAAGCAGAAAAATCTGTAATTCCCCTTCTCAGACTTATAGAAAAAAAAGCAAAGCCGGAGGAAGTTCCGGGACTGGTATATAAGGAAAATGGGGAAATAAAGTTAAATCCGGTGTCTCCATTGATGACACCTGAAGAAATATCCCTTCTGCCAGTACCTCTCTATGAAAAGCTCCCGGAGGGAACCCACAGATGGCTTTCCATAGAATCTTCCAGGGGATGTGTCAATCGCTGTAGTTATTGTTCTGTACCATATCAAAAAAACTGGCGTCCTTTAAGTGCTAAAAGTTTTGTTAATAATATAGAAGCTTATATTCCCTATCTGGTTAAGGTAGGTACAGGGAAATTTCTTTTTATTGATGACAGTTTTATAATAGATGTTAACAGAGCAAGAGAAATAGCAAAACGTCTGAGGGAAAAACAGATTGACATAAAGGCCATATGGAACGGCCATATAATGGAACTGCGTGAAGAAGAAATGCTCTCCGAACTTGATCCTTATACTGAGGCCATACTTGTGGGGGCAGAATCCTTTCATGAAGAAACTCTGAAAAAAATAGGGAAACATTTTAAACCGGAAGATATTCTGAAAGGTACGGAAGGGGCTGTGAAAATCGGCATGGGCAAAAAATTATTATTTTCATTTATCATCGGTTTTCCCTGGCAGAATAAAGACATGATTCTGGAGGAAATAGATAAAATTTACTCACTTATATGTAGAAGCGGCTCCTGCGCCCTGATTAACTGGCTCATATTAAGTCCCGGATCCCCTATGTGGAATGAATTTTACAGAAAAAAGCAGGTCTCTCTTCGTAATTACCGTAAACTTTACGAAGCCTGGAAGGAAGAGGTATTTCCTTTGAGTGACCGGGAAGTAGAGGAAATAAACTCTTACATAAAATCTTTACAAAATACTATTCCTGGAGGGACATACAGATTTCAGCCCGTACATGGAATTAATACTATAATGGAAAAAGTATTTCCTGATAAATAGAGCAGAAGAAAGGAAAGAGTAATGAAAATATTATTTATCGTGCCTTTTGAATATATGGCTTTTGTTCGTACCCTCTATATTACGCCTCTGGGATTACTGAGCCTTGCTACAATTCTGAAAGAAAATAATAAAGATGTTGAAATAATAGATTTCAATTATTTATTTTCAAAGAAGATACTGGAATATAATGACGAGCAGGTAAAAAACATGGAAACTATGACTGAATATATCCTGGAGAAATCTCCTGATATTGTCGGATTTACCGGTATTTCCAGCACTTTTCACGATCTATTATTTTTATCCCGTCTTATTAAAAATAAAAATAATAATATTAAGATAATATCAGGAGGACCTCAGACCTGGAGTTTATCTGAGAAAATCCTGGAAAAGTTTCCCTGGATTGATTTAATATGCACCGGCGAAGGAGAAAATAATATCTTACATATAATAGAAGGGCTCGAAAAGAATGATTTAACTGATGTTCCCGGCATAATATACAGAAATAATGATATAATTTTACAGAACCCGGATATACCTCTCATAGAAGATCTGGATAGATTACCTCTGTTAAATTATTCTCTCAGTCCCGGAGGTTACGAAGGTAAAATTTCTATGGAAACAAGCAGAGGTTGTCCTTATAATTGTATCTACTGTTCCACATCACAGTTCTGGAAACACAGATTCAGAGCAAAATCCATAGAACGTATCTGCAAAGAAATATCACTTGTACAGAAAATTACCGGTAATAATACACATTTTATCAATTTTATCGATGATAATTTTACAACAAATCGTAAGTTTACAATGAAATTATGTAAAGAATTGCAAAAATTTGATATTACATGGGATTGCAGCGCCAGACTCGACACACTGGATGAAGAACTTATTACAGAGATGTCCCTGTCGGGATGCAGGGCTATTTTTCTGGGGATAGAATCAGCTTCTCCCGGTATACAGAAATATATTAACAAAAATTTGAATCTCCAGGCAGTTGAGCCTCTTTTTGAGCTTATGTTGAAAAATAATATTAAACCTACTGTGTCATTTATGTATGGTTTTCCCGGAGAAACAGAAGAAGATCTGAATTTAACATTAAATATGTTATATTCCCTGTTTAAAAAAGACATACATCAAATACAGTTACACACTTTATATATTTTGCCCGGTACTGAACTATTTGATAAATATAAAGACAAACTGATTTTAAGGGATTTTTGTTCAAAAATGTCAGATAATTTCAACTTCAAACTCTGTAATTCTCTTATTACAGGAAACAGAG
This sequence comes from Vulcanimicrobiota bacterium, assembly GCA_040217695.1. Taxonomy (GTDB): domain Bacteria; phylum Vulcanimicrobiota; class SpSt-956; order SpSt-956; family JAKJGF01; genus CALARM01. Next base: position 29,520 of record JBEHWO010000033.1, read on the forward strand.
ACATATTTCCCAATCTTTACACCCTTGAAAATACTATTGCAGATAAATATCCTGAACTTGATAAGTTTATTATTTTTATTTTTACTCATTTATACAGGTGTTTCCCTGAAACATTCACTTTGATACTGGATTCATTTGAAGATAGTTTACTGGCTTTTTATAAAGATCTCTTATGTAATGTTGACGGTCTCCTGGATTACTGGACGGCCGGAGATTACTGGAAAGATCTGTCAGAAAAAGCGGGAATTACGAAAAAATCTATTGCTGTTTTGACGGAATATATAAATAATAAATCCTTCTGTGATTTCAGATTCAGAATGATTTCTTACACCTTCTGTAAAGAGAAAGACCATATGGGAAATTTAGTCTCACAGTAAATCTATCATTTCGATTTTCTTCTGTGCCATGAGATATTTTAACAAAAAGTTAACAAATGACGAAGTA
>JBEHWO010000034.1:0-29628 GCA_040217695.1 Vulcanimicrobiota bacterium
TTTTCCTGCTGAAAGCAGAAAGGTCAAAAAACTGGAAGTCTACGGCAAGGTAGTGAAAGTCGATATTCCCGATGGTTATATAAATATTGAAAATCAGGGTGAAACGATACCTGTTACATTCAGCACATCAACACAGATAAAATATAATAATAAAACAATATCTCCTGATGAGATAAAAGAAGGAGATCTGATTAAAGCAAGCGGATCTTACATAGACGGAGGAGTAATAGCAGAAAAAATAGATATAATATCACGGCAGCAGCAGGGCAATAATACAGATGGAGTTATAAAATCAGTTTCTCATAACTGTACAGGTATAATGAAACCCGGTGATATATTAAAGGTTACAATGACAGGTTCCCGTGGAGGAGCAGCTTTTTTCAACATAAATAATCTGGCAAACGGCATACCCCTGAAAGAAATATCAGGGGGAACATATCAGGGTGAATATACGATACGGTCCGATGATAAAATAGAAAACGGTATAATCACAGCATATCTGGTTATGCCGGACGGAAAAAAGATAACTGCACAGGCCGGCAATCCTGTAAATATAAATGTAGACCTTTCGGAAATGGTTATTTCCCAGATATTACCGAAAGAAAATTCAACTATTGATAACAGCAGACCCAATATACTCCTGGTGATACGGACCGACAGTAAAAATAAAGGCATAGTAAGTTCCACTGCAAAACTTGCAGTAAACGGAATAAATGTGACATCGAAGGCGCAGATAACAGAAAATGTTATTACCTATCGCCCGGCAGATAAGTTACCGGAAGGTACAAACAGAGTAACTTTCAGCGCTACAGACTATCGGAACCGTCAGTTTACAAAATCCTGGTCTTTTAATGTTCAAACAGGGGGGCAAAATAAAGATTTAATTTATTCTGTAACCCATAACGGACAAAATCAATTACACCCGGGTAATAAACTGATTGTAAACATGTCGGGTATATCGGGAGGGAAAGCAACCTTTGACATAGGTTCTTACAGAACCGGTATTGCTATGAAGGAAAAAGGTAACGGTATTTATACGGGAGAATATATTGTTACAAAGAAAGATTCTATACAAAATGTTTATATATTATGCCATTTAGAAACATCTTCAGGTCAGAAAGAAAGTCTTACATCAGAAGAACCGGTAACAAGTCTCGGCCCCTATTATAATGCCGGTGTTTCACAGCCGGAGATAACAGACCCTGATGAGAGTGATACAGTATCCATGCCGATTACAGTAAGAGGAAGGACTATGCCGGGATATAAAGTACAGATTAATGTCACATGGCAGATCTCCGTAATAGGTGTCCTCAATCCGGCAGGAAGTATGGCGACTAAAACAGTAACAGCCGACAGTGACGGAAATTTCGAAACACAGTTTACCTATGTTGTAAATTTCCCTTCCGGAACAAAATATACTATAAAAGCTATAACTATTGCACCCGATGGCCAGAAGTCACCGGAAACAATAGTCAATGTAGTACAGAAATGAAACAGTGAGTAGTAATCATTGGCCTGTGACCGGTCAATTACTCCCCGGTCACAGGTTACTGGTCACAGAAAAGGTGTATTTATGGAAAAAAAAGTTTTTATAAAGAGAATCGAACAATTCAAAGTATTGATGGCAAAAAATTCCCTGGATTACTGTATAGCAACTCCGGGAACAAATTTTTACTATATGTCCGGCATAGATACGTTTCGTATGGAGAGATTTACAGGAGTCGTTCTGCCGGCAGAAGGTGAACCGTTTATCATATGCCCTTCTTTTGAAGAAGAAAGACTCGGAAAAGAAACCTTTATCAATGATTTCTATCCATGGAAAGAAGAAGAAAATCCCTATGAAATACTCGGGAAAATTATTAAAGGAAGGGGGAAAAAACATGGAACAGCATGTCTGGAACCTACGACTCATTTTGAAACATTTGTAAATATGAGAGAACATATAACAGGAACGGAATTCAGAGACGGAGGTTTTCTTTTTTCTGCTATGAGACGAAAAAAGACAGAAGAGGAAGTCGAAGCATTAAAGAAAGCAGTGGATATAACAGAAGAAAATATAGATTATGCGCTGGCTCATTTAAAAACAGGCATGAAAGAACAGGATCTGAAAAAATATATTACAGGAGACGAAAAACTGGTTCAATTCGGAGAAACATCTTCTTATCCCCACTCTGAAGGAGGAGAAAATATCTTACAAAAAAACGATGTTGTTCTTATAGATAAAGGGGATATATGGGAAAAATATCATTCCGATATTACAAGAACAGCTTATTTCGGCAGTGCAGGTGAAGAATTTTTAAAAATCTGGCATATAGTAAGAGAAGCAAGAGACAGAGCAATAGAAAAAGCAGGCCCCGGCATTCCCTGTGAGCTTGTGGACAGGGCTGCAAGGGATGTAATTGAAAAAGAAGGTTACGGCATGTATTTCACCCATAGAACAGGACACGGGCTGGGGCTTGATATTCATGAAATGCCCTATCTTGTGAGAGGGAACAGAGAACCTCTGGAACCGGGCAATATAGTTACCATAGAACCGGGAATTTATCTTCCGGGGAAATTCGGTGTAAGGATTGAAGAAGATGTACTTATTACGGAAAGAGGCAGAAAAATTCTTTCAAGAAAACCCGAATTCCCTTCTATTATAAAGGATTTGTCCGTATAATTATAGAATAATGTCATAGAACATCAGTATGAAAGGAGATTTTTCATGAAACATTTTATATTTATTCTGGTAATAGCCATATTAATTACAGTTCCCGCCTTTGCGGAAAATTTTACGGAACATGATTTTATCGGTACTTTTATCATTACAGATCCGAAGTGTTCTTACAATCATTATCATGGCGAAATTATCCTGTCAGATAATGGAGCAGGTAAATCAAAAGAATACGTAAACAATGAAAATTTCGAACCTTTTTACAGAGATATAAAGGATAAAGACGGTTATATACCTCTGAAATGGTCTTTCGATGAGCACAGAAACGAATTGATTGTTGACTGGACAATGAACGGTAAATACGAAAAACTGGCTTATTTTAAAAGTACTGTAACAGGAGACAAAAACAACTTTACAATCAGCGGTTTTTCCTCTGACAATACAGCATGTCAGCTTAATTTTACAAGAAATGAAGCGTCGAAACCTGTAATCAAACTTACAGCACAGGATTTCACGGGATTTTTCAAAATAAAAAAGCCGGAAGGTAGTAATTATTACGGTGAAGTCATTCTTATGAATGACGGTACAGGAAAAGCAAGGGAATATACAGATAATAAACCTGTTCCTGCCGCTTACCCCGATACTCTTGATAAAGATGGCTATTCTCCAGTAAAATGGTCATATAATGAAGAAACTATGGAATTCACATTCGACTGGACCTGCGGAGGAACCTATAAAGGACTGGGATGTTTTAACGGTAAGGTTACAGGTAATGCAGATAATTTTACCCTGGATGGCGTATGGACCGATGGATACAGAGGGGAACTGAATTTTACGGGGGAAGATAAATGATAATCTGTTATAATTACTGAACCGGGCCAGGGATCTGGCAGGGAAATAACTACATCATAGTTACAGTTTATATCGTGACGGGTGACGCGTAACGCGTGACGCGAGGATAATGATTGTTCTAACAATCTACGGGATTTGTTTTTCTTGCAGTCCCAGGCATGTAATAAAAGTCTTCCTCCCGCCACGTGTAACGCGTCACAGGAGCATATATGTGTTATTTATGCTCACCGGTGAAAGGATTAAGAATGAAGTTTCTTTACATCATCTTATTACTTGTAATAGCTATGTTTATAGCAGGTTGTTCTTCAGGAAAGGATACATCTCCCGTCTCCACGAAGGCAACTATAACTATTAAAGGTTCTGATACTATGGCAATCATCCTCAATAGCCTCACGGAAGAATTTATGAAAAATAACAAACATGCAGACATATATATAGATAGTGGTGACACAGATACAGGTATAGAAGGATTGCTGAATAAAACAACAGATATAGCTGCAGCATCCCGTTCTATCAATGATACAGAATTAAAACTTGCAGATAAAAACGGAACAGAGATAAAAGAATATCCCATAGCAAGAGATGCTATTGTCATAATAAAAAACCATAAAAATAATATTAAAGCCCTGTCGGTAAAAGAAATCCATCATATATTTACAGGAAAATATACTGAATGGAATGAAGCGGGGGGGGAGAAAGGGCCCATACATATTTATAATCATTCTCCGGCTTCTGGAACCTATAACTATTTTAAAGAACATGTTTTAAAAAGGAATAATTTTACAAATAAAGCAACAATTCTTGAAAAACCTTATGATATTATTCACTCTATATCGGAAGATCCCTGCGGTATAAGTTATATCTGTTATCAATACTATATTATATGTTCAGATCTGGTAAGTCCGGTCGCTATAAAAAGCAATTCTCAAAAGATTTTGCCTTCCGAAGAAAGTATTAGAAAAGGCCTGTATCCTGTGAGCAGAATACTTTATTTATACACATCTCATGACACGTCTCAGATTACAGATGAATTTCTTACTTTCTGCACCGGTAATGAAGGATATAAGATAATAAAAGAAAATCAGGCCATACCTTATAACTAAGGGGTTGTAAAAAATAACCTTTCATATTTACAATCGTGACGCGTAACGCGTGACGGGAGGACAAAAACCAATAATTTGCCAGAGTTATTTTCTTACAGTCCCTGAATAGAAAATTAACGGTCAGAGTGGCTGCAGGAACAATATGTCAATATACTTTCCGGGAGTATAAAATTGAATTTCATAAGAAAATATACAAAAAAACTCTTTAACAATAAATATATTGATCTGGCTGTCATATTTATTGTTTTCTGTTCCATATTATTACTGACCTTTGAAACTCTATCAGGTTTTGAGATCAATCAGAAAACCATAGATGTATTGAGCAGCAGACTTGATCCTTACAAACTGGAAGCTCTGAAAACACTTGAAAACAAAAGACTTTCATCGGATGAATTAATTTCAATTTTAGAACAATCATGGCTCAAGATTGATGAAGAAAAAGAGTTTTATGAGCTTGATGACACATCAAAAAATCTGATAAAGAAAATAAAAAACGATGGAGGAAAAACTTTAGCTATTATCGAGGACACGAAATTCACAGAAGAAGAATTAAAATTAACCCTGGAAAAACTTGATTTAAAAGCCCTTGACATAGAAAAAATATTTCTTCATTCCATAAAAAGCAAAGAATATTTAAAAGATAAAATTTCCCCGGAGAAATTAAATTTTATAAAATTAATGAAATTCAAGGAATTCAGGGAAGAAGATCTTAAAGAAAAATTGCAGTACGCCTCATTTAACAAAAATGAAATCAAGACAGTTATTTCTTATACTTCAAAACTTCACTTCAATAAAAATGAAATAAAACAGATTTTAAAAGAAAGTCAGCTTATTTTCCCTTTATCTGAAAAAACCAGGCTATTTATAGTACAGCTTGATGATATCATAATAGCCTTTTTTATAATAGAACTCATATTAAGATATTTTTCCTGTGATAATTATAAAATCTTTTTTTACAGATACTGGCTTGATATACTTGCTGTAATACCTCTTTTCAGGGTTTTCAGATTGAGCAGGGTTTTTATTCTTCTAAGGCTCTTTCGTGTTATGTCTTTTGCAGTGCTTCTGGGCCGTCATATGTCATTTTTTTCATCTGTTATCAATAAAAGATGGATAGATTTCTTTTTAATACTCATTTTTCTTATTTTTGTCGTTACCTTTGGGACACTGGGATTGATTTCTTCTGAACCGGCAAAACATCCTACGCCGGGAAATTGTTTCTGGACCATAATATTTTCACTTATCTGCGGAGAATATACAACTGAATTTCCCGATACTGTAATAGGAAAACTTACATTACTTTTTATATTCATAGCAGGAATGAGCATATTTGCTATATTGATAGGTACTGTTTCTGCAATAATGATGGAAAAATTCAAGGAGGGTATAATTATGAGAAAAACCAATTTTGACATACTGGAAAATCATATAATAATCTGCGGATGGGAAAGAAAAACTCTTCAGATAATAAAGGAACTGCAGTCATCTCCTGATTATAAAAATTCAGATATAGTTTTAATATCTGACAGGGAAAATTTTATTAATATGGATTTACAGAAACCGGGAGTAAAAACTGATCGCATATATCTTATGGAGGGAGACTTTACAGATCCCAATATATTAAGAAAAGCAAATATTATGACTGCAAAAATCGCCATTATACTTCCCGACAAATCGGGAGATAGAAATAACAGAGATATAGATGCAAGAACAGTTCTTACTGCTCTTACCATAGAAAAACTCAACCACAATGTCTACAGCTGCGCAGAACTTCTGGATCCGGAATATGAAAGTCATATGAAAATGGGTAATGTCAATGAAGTAATACTCGGCGGATATTACAGCGGTCTTATTGCTGCCCATGCTGCAATGAATGAAAATATTGTACCATTCCTGAAAAATATCCTTCCTTCTCAGGCAGAAAATAAATTTCAAAACATTCAGATTCCTGAAAACCTGATAGGAAAAGAATTCGGTGAAGTAATATCAGAACTTAGAAAAATCAAAAAGGCCCTCCCTGTAGGGGTAAAAACATCGGGAGGGGAATTAATTATAAATCCATCGGAATATATTATGAAAGAAGGAGATTATCTGATAGGACTGGTCAGTAAGTGAGCATAAATTTATGCCACTTGCCGGTCACTGATCACCGGTCACCGGTCACCGGTCAATTATACCATATATAATTTTCATCAGGTGCCAGCTTTACTGCTTTATCATAACATTTTTTTGCTTCATCATATTTTCCCTGATGATATAAAACAAGTCCTTTTTGATACCAGCCTTCTGCAAATTTCGGATCGATTGCCAGAGCTTTGTCACATAATTTCATGGATTCTTCAGTATTTCCCTGGAAATATAAAATCATACTCTTATAATACCAGGCATCTACAAACTCCGGGTCCAGTTCCAGTGATTTATCAATAGCTTTCAAGGCTTCTTTAAAGTCTTTCAGGTAACACAGGGACATACCTTTAGTAAAATAGGCCTGTGCCGAATTCGGGTCTGCTTTTATGGATTTATCGGCAAAATCTTTTGCTTCATTATATTTATCCAGAGAAAGTAAAACCATTGCTTTACCGGAATAAACCAGGGAAGGAATCAGAGTTGAAACATCTTTTCCGTCTTCCATCAATTTAATGGCTTCATCCATATATTCAAGTGCTTTACCGTGTTCTTTTTTAGCATTATAGACCATACCTTTATAAAACATGCTGAACCCGTGTTTCGGTTCATTTTCAAGTGCTCTGTCAAACCATTCCAGAGCTTTACTCCATATACCTTTCCTGAAATATTCACAGCCTTTTAAAAACCATTCGTCAGATGTTTGAGATCTTTCCGGTGTTGTATCTTCTTTTCCGAGAGATTTTTCTTTATTAAAACATTCCTCTCCTTCTTTATATTTACCCAGTTTTTTAAGAGCTTCTCCTTTGTTATGCCATGCGCTGACAGAATCCGGTATTATAGCCACTGTTTTATCAAAACATTGAACTGCCCCTTCATAATCTCCAAGCCTGTATAAAGCCATACCCTTCGTATACCATGGACATACATATTCTTCACCTACAGTACCGGCGCCGTACAAACTACCGGAGGCTACTTCCAGAACTTTATCAAAGTATGTTACAGATTCTTTATATTTATCCTGTTTATAGAGGGTCAATCCTTTTAAATACCATACATCGGAGCTGCCTCCGGTTATTTTTATCAATTCATCAAAACACACCGATGCGTCATCATATTTTTTAATTTTATATAAAGCCGTACCTTTACGGAACCATGCAATTTCACATTTCCCGTCAGAAGTTAAAACTTTATCAAAAATCTTAATAGCTTTTTCATAACTTCCTTCTTCCATCAAAGCATTACCTTTATTTAATAATTCATCAGAATTTTCCGACATAACACAGGTCATTGTAAAAACAAACATTAAGATTACGGTACATAAATATTTATTCATCAAAGTCTCTCCGTTCATACATTGTACGTGAGTGGTAAAAAGTGAATTTGTCCTTTACGCGTCACACGTTACGCTTATAACGCATCACAATTTATATTATAAACCTTTTCTTTTAATAAGTAAAATATTTCAGAAGGAAATTCCTCTTATCATGTTAAATTACTATATCATCAATTATACGGAGGTATTATTATGAAAAAATTATCTTTTATGTTATCAGCAGCAATCATTCTGTCAATCCTTCTCACGGTCATAGCTCTGGCAGACAACGAGATAAAGGATTTCAGCAAACTTGTAATATACATAAAAAACAAAGAATATAATAAAAAATATGTTTATCAGAAAGAGGGAGAACTGTACACATCCCTTGACAGCCTGAGTAAAGCATTGAATTTCAAATATGTGTACGAAAAAAGTGAAGCAAAACTCTATGTAAACGGTGAAGAATATAAAGGAGTTTATAACGTAAAAGGAGATAAAGTATATGTCTCTCTTAAGAGCATGTGTGAATCTCTGGGTTACTATACAAATTACAACGCATCTTCAAATATTATGGATATATCCAGTAAACCAATATCTACAATTACAACTCAGGCAACACCGCAGGCAAATACCATACCCTATACAGGTAATACGGGCTATCAGGGAGGAGGGAGCGGTATTATAGTTCCCGGAAGTGGTATTCAGGGAAAAGTTTATGTAGGTGCAAACCTGAATGATGCCAGAGCCAGCCTGGGAGAAGAACTGGGAACAATGAATCTTAATGAGAAAACCAAGATGTATATGTTTGGAGCAAACGGAGAGATTGCATTATTCGTACAGTCAGACGGTATAGTAAGAATGATAATGGTAACCACTCCCGGTTATAAAACAGCTAACGGTATTGCGATTGGCGCATCAATGCAGGATGTTGTGTCCACCTATGGAAACCAGTATTTCACAAAAGACAGCGGAAGCTTTGGAAATAAAAGTAATATGACAGCCATAGCCTATCCGAATGGTATTGTATTTCTGATAGATAACACTACTCAGAGAGTCAACTTTATTGCAGTATTTTCTTTAAACTATCCACTTTAACGAAAGAAGGAGTATGAATATGAGTAAAAAATATGCTATAGGAGTAGATCTGGGCGGAACCCATATTGCTGCCGCACTGGTAGATAAATCTGGTAAAACAGGTAACATTATGGAATGTAATATAGCCCCTGAAGAAAGAGGGGTTAATAATGTGCTGGATAAGATGGCAGAGCTTGTCGGCAGGGTTATCTCGGAAGAGCATATAAACAGAGAAGAGATATTCGGAGTAGGTATAGATCTTCCCGGTTTTATTGATACTATTAACGGTATATGTTATTTTTCTCCCAATTTTCCCGGCTGGGATAATATACATGTTTCATCTATTCTTGAAAAATCCATTAATCTGCCCGTAGTAATTTTAAATGATGTAAATGCCGCCGCACTTGGGGAAAAGTTCTTCGGTGCCGGCAAATATGTTAACAATATAATCTGTATGACTCTGGGAACAGGTATAGGAGGCGGTATTATTATAAATAACAACCTCTATCTCGGTGCCTCACAGGGGGCAGGTGAAATAGGACATACCACTATAGAACCTGACGGACCTCTGTGCGGATGCGGCAACAGAGGCTGTTTTGAAGCCCTTGTGGCAAGAGGGGCTATTATAAGAACGGCCAGAGAATTTATAGAAAAAAATAAAAATACTATCCTTGCAGATGTTAAAGACCTTTCTCCTCTCTCGGTTTTCGAGGCAGCAGAGAAGGGGGATCAGGTAGCAATAGAAATTTTTAATACCACAGGCCGTTATCTCGGCATAGGTCTTTCAAATCTCATTCTTATACTGAACCCGGAAAAAATCGTTATAGGAGGAAGAATAGCAAATGCCCATAAATATCTCTTCCCTCCCGCACAGGAAGAGATAAAAAAGAGGGTTAAAATGTTTCCTCCGGAAAGTACTCAACTGGTGCTTGCAGAACTCGGAGCGAATGCAGGTCTTATAGGAGCCGCAGTATATGTATTTCAAAAGATGTGTGATGATTTTTAATTACCGGTCAAGGAGCTTATCATGAGTGAAGAAATAACTGAAGAAACAACTGGAGAAATAGATGAAGAAAAAGAATTTATAAAGACCATCCTTCAGAGAACATCTGAAGAAAGTTTTATTACTTCCAATTACCTTCTCATAGAAGAAAATGCCCTGAATTTTTCCTTTGACGACATATCTGAAGAAGACTTTGTAAAAATCCTCACAGACATGAAAGAGACTATCGCTAAAGTGCAGGAAGGCTATGAAAGTGCCTATATGAATTTAGACAGATGGACTCTGGAAATTGCCACAGGAGACAGAATGTTCAGAGAAGGCCTTAAAGAATGGGACGAAGGTCTGGATGATTTATTTGAATACTGTAACAGTCTGGATGAAGAAGAGCTCAACAGAGGCATAAAAAAAATCTATGAAGGTAATAAAAAACTCATTATAAATCAAAAAATTGAAGAATATGTAGATGAACAGGTAAATCTGATTCAGAAAGAAGGAGGGAACTTTGCTTCAGTTCAGGGAGAAAAAGAAATTTCTTCTTCAGTCCATACGGAAAAGCCTGTAATAACAGGTAATGTTATTCCAGTGACAGGACATATGCCATTAATTCCACCAAAAGAGCAAAAAACAATTTCGGATAAAACTCCGGAAGTCAAAATTTCTTCGGAAAATCCCATTGCAGAGCAGAAGATTTCTTCGGAGAAAATTCCGGATGTCAAAATTTCTGCGGAAAATCTCATTGCAGAGCAGAAGATTTCTTCGGAGAAAATTCCGGATGTCAAAATTTCTGTGGAAAATCCCATTGCAGAGCAGAAGATTTCCTCAGATAAAATTCCGGAAGTCAAAATTTCTGCGGAAAATCTCATTGCAGAGCAGAAGATTTCCTCAGATAAAATTCCGGAAGTCAAAATTTCCGGGGCGGATATAGATGGGAAAGAAGAGTGTACAGCCGGCTCTCACATATCCGGGACAGAAACATCCCGGCCGGCTATTCCGGAAGAAGTAGAAACTTCTGAGAAAGAGGAACATGTGGCAGAAATTTCAGGAGAAACAGAGGATGAAAAGCCGGTGAAAAAATCTATCAGAAAACCGGCAGGACTTTCAAAAAGGGTGAGGAAAAGCAGTCATGGAGAAAGCTCCGATATATCTTCCTGTGATGAAAAAGAAAAAAAATCCATAAGGAGACCTGCAGGTTTATCCAGAAAAGCCGGTAAGAAGAAGGAAGAATAACAAAAGGTAATGAATGAATTTCTTAATGTTCATTCATTACCTGTTATTTTATGTACCGAACAAATAGGTAAGAACCTTATCAACTCTCTGGTTCCATGACCATTCACTGTGTGTGGCGCCCGGTTCTTCATGATAAAACAATTCTTCTCCGAATTTATAGCCTTTATTTAAAAGCACTTCACCCATGGCTCTTGAATTATCAAGTGTATCGGGAATACCGTTATTATCTTTATCGGAAGGAGATTCGTTTGTTCCCATATCAAGCCATACTCTGGAAGGCCCTTTTGCTTTCGGGTCTGCTTCTATTTCCTTTATAAGATACTTATCTGACCACCAGAGTGACGGAGATATGACACCTGTGAGACCGAATATATGGGGCAGATTCCATCCCATATAGAGTGCACTCAATCCTCCAAGGGAAGACCCCATAATACCTGTTTCAGAAGGTTCTGTAGATGTACTGTATGTATTATCTATAAAAGGTTTCAATTCTTCCGTAACAAAAGCTGCATAATTATCCAGATTTCCTCCGCCATGTTCAGGGGCCGGGACAGGAGTGTATTCACTCATACGTTCTGCCCCTCTGTTATAGATTGCCACCATAATAAGATCTTTAATCTTACCTTCCCTGATAAGTCTTTCTGCCGTTTCATCAACTCCCCATTCCGTTCCTCCGAAAGAAGTGTCTCTGTTAAAAATATTCTGTCCGTCCTGTATGTAGAGAACAGGATATTTCTTGTCCGGTGAATATCCGGGAGGAAGATATACGAGTACATCACGGTCATTGTTCAGGATATTAGAGTGAAAATTCCTGTGAATCCTTATATTACCTGTAATAGAATGACCATACAACGGTTCACCCATCTTACAAACGGCTTTCAGATCAGGCCCGTCCGAAGTTTTTTCTTCCGAACCGATTTGTACCAGATCTTTCTGTTCAAAATTTTTCTCTTTAAGAGCAGGTTTTTTTATTGTATCATACCCTTTTATCTGATTGGCAGAAATCTTCATAATCATCTACTCCTCAAACATATTTACCATAAAAGCTTAATGTGTCACGATTATAATAACACAGAACGGCGAAAAAATTAAGAGCCTTCATGTTAACAATTTGTAAAAAAATAACCTTATCATATTTACAATCGTGACGCGTAACGCGTAACGCGTGACGCGAGGACAGGAACCATAATTTGCCAGAGTTATTTTCTTACAGTCCCTTATCGCCTTTTATAATTCTATCATATCTGCTTACATCATCTATATCGCTCATAGCAGAGAGAATATTCTTCTGTGCTTCCATCCTTTTTTTACGGGCCACATAAAAATCTTTTCTATGTCTGGCACCTTCAAGTTTTTCTTCTATCTGTTTCAACTGTTCTTCCAGCTTATCTTTCTCAGATGATCGTTTAGCCAGTTTATCTTTCAGTTCTTTTTGCTGTTTTTCAAGGTCTTCTATAAGTTCGTCCAGGGTTTCTTCAGGTTCTTCTGTTTTACGTAACATCTGATTGAATTCCGATTTTATTGCTCTGTTCATTTTAAAAAAAAGGCCCATAAAATTAATCCCCTTTCTTTTCCAGGTAACCTGCCAGTTCATTGAAGTGATGAGTAACAGTATAATACAGGGCTTCTATGGACGCCTCAAATTCATTTAAATCCAGATTTTCCATCTGAAGTGTGTCTATAATTACAATCTTATCTCCTTCAATTCCATAGGCACCGTGTACCATTTCCTTTGCGTTTATCTCGAGAAGTCTTCTGAAAAATTCCTCTCTTTTTGTTGAAGGCACAGGCATAAGATTGATTCTGAACACAACAAGAGGAGGTACATGGGAAATAACAAGATTATCTATATCGGTGTCTTTAAGGCTTACAAGCCATACACCTTCTTTTATTACCTTATATTCTGCCCCCAGTTTATTCAAGTAAATTTCTATGTCTGCATTTGTTCTCATAAAAACACTCCTTTTTTATAATCGTGACGCGTAACGCGTAACGCGTGACGCGTAATGGGCAGTTTCACTTTTCACTACTCACTTTTCACTCCAGTAACAACACCAGTACTTCTTCAACAAGCTCCAGCAACCCTTCAGGTTCTCTGATTTCTTTTGTAATAATCAGCTGATTGTCGGAAGAAAAACTGGCTTTACCTTCTATTTCTTCGGAAAAATCTCTGAGTTTTCTCTTTGACACATCGGGTTTTTCATAAAAATCATAGGTAATCCGGGAGCCTGTTGCTTTTATGCGTTCAATCTTTTTCTCCATAGCCATTATCTTTATTCTGGCCAGATTCACGAGATTGTCAACTACCTTCGGAAGTTTTCCGAATCTGTCTTCCATTTCCGAACATATGTCAGACAGTTCATTATAAGCGGAAACTTTCGACAGTCTCTTATAAAAAGCAAGCTGCTGTTTTTTATGACTTATATAGGCATCAGGTATATAGCTGTCTACAGGTATTTCCAGTACAGGAGGAGGAAGGGTTCTTTTCTTTTCACCTTTGAGTTCCGCCACTGCATCAGAAAGGAGCTGGCAGTAAAGTTCAAAACCTATCTGTGAGATAAAACCATGCTGCTCTGCTCCCAGTAAATTACCGGCGCCCCTGATTTCCAGATCCTTCATGGCAATCTGATAGCCGCTCCCGAGCTCTGTCAGTTCAGATATGGCTTCAAGGCGTTTAAAAGCCTGATCGGAAAGGGTTCTGTCCGGGTCATAAAACAGATAGGCATAGGCCTGTTTTGTGCTTCTTCCCACTCTTCCCCGCAACTGATAAAGCTGGGAAAGGCCGAATCTTTCGGCATGGTTTACAATCAACGTATTGGCATTGGGAATATCAAGACCGCTTTCTATTATTGTAGTACATATGAGTATATCGTACTGACCGCTCACAAAATCAAGCATTATCTGTTCAAGCTCGCCCTCATCCATCTGTCCGTGACCTACGGCAACCCTTGTCTGGGGGAAAAGGGATTTTATATAGGAAGCCTCGGAAGTAATGGTTTCCACCCTGTTATGAAGATAGAAAATCTGTCCACCTCTTGCAAGTTCCCTTGAAATTGCCTCTTTTATTATCTTCTCACTTCTTTTAAGCAGATAGGTTTTTACAGGCAATCTGTCTTCGGGAGGAGTTTCTATAATACTTATATCCCTCGCACCTACAAGGGACATATATAAAGTTCTCGGTATGGGTGTTGCGGTGAGAGTCAGCACATCCACCGTTTCTCTGAGCTGTTTCAGCTTCTCTTTATGAGCCACTCCGAATCTCTGTTCTTCATCTATTATAAGAAGGCCCGGATCGGTTAATTTTATATCCTTCTGCAATAACCTGTGTGTTCCTATAACCATATCCACGGTTCCGTCTTTAAGACCCTGAACTACTTCTTTCTGTTCTTTAGGACTCTTAAAACGGCTCAGCATTTCTACAGTGAAAGGATAGGGTGTAAGTCTGTCCGTGAAAGTATTGTAATGCTGCTGTGCAAGCACTGTTGTCGGAACGAGCATCAGTACCTGTTTACCCGTATCCATAGCTTTAAAAGCAGCTCTTATGGCAACTTCAGTTTTACCGTATCCCACATCGCCGCATATAAGTCTGTCCATTGTGTTTTTTGATTCCATATCATGCTTGACATCTGTAATTACCTTTTTCTGGTCATCTGTCAGTTCATAAATAAAGGAATCTTCCATCTGTTTCTGCCATTCCGTATCTGCCGGGAATATATAACCTTCTACGGCCTGTCTTATGGCATAAAGTTTTATTAAATCTTCTGCCATATCCTGAACGGATTTAGCGACTTTTCTCCTGACTTTTTTCCATTCTGCCGTTCCGAGACGGGACAGTCTCGTCGTTTCCTCGGAGCCTCCTATATATTTCGTTATCTTATAAAGCTGTTCCACCGGTATATAGAGTTTATCTTCTTTTGCAAATATAAGGGATATAAAATCCCTGCTCACTCCTTCCACGACAAGTCTTTCTATACCGTGATATCTGCCAACGCCATGGTCTTCATGAACTACAATATCACCTGTGTTCAGGTCACCGAGACTTACAGGAGCGGAAGAACTGCTTTTTTTAAACTTCCGCTTTCTTTCCGCAGTAACAGTGCCTTTCCCGAATATTTCAAGATCTGTCAGGACAAGAAGTTTTTCGGAAGAAAGATAAAATCCTTCAGGGAAAGGTTCTCTGGAAACCACGACTCTTCCCTCTTCCGGTTCTTCGAGTCCTATTTCCACACCTGCTTCCGTAAGCATTTCGGCAATTCTTCCTGCATAACGGCTCAAAATAACAATAAGGTTTCTGTTTATGAGGAGCTCATCTATTTTTCTTGCAAGTAATTTTATCTGTCCTTTAAACCGTTCGGGAGCTTCCCAGGACATGGCAAAATGACCTGTTTCATGTTCTGAAAAAGTGTCTGACATATATAATTCAAGAGTCTGGAATGAATTGAGCTTATCAACAAAATCATCCCACTTTAAATAAATTTCATCTCTTCTTGGAAGTACAAGACCCTGTTCACTCCTGAAAAAATCCATTTCCTTTTCTCCAGAAAGAAAAGATGATATTTCTTCTCTGAGCTGTGCCGGTTCATCCATGGAAACAACGGAATTTTTCGGCAGACAATCACAGGCAGGCACCAGGTTCTGAAAGAAAAAATTCGGATATTCAAGGAGCAGAGAATAATCTGTTCCGTCCAGGAGAGCATCAGTTTTATGTAAAAATTTCTCTTCCAGAAATTCCGCTTCATCATATTTTTTTTCTCTTTTTAGCTGTGACACTCTTTCTCTGAGACTTCTCTTTACCCTCTCAACACCCTGTTCCAGTAAAGGAAGATTGCAGATAAATTCCCTTGCAGGGCCAAGGTTCATGGAATTAATATCCTGAAGTGATCTCTGGGTGGAAGGGTCGAATTCCCTGAGTTCTTCCACCTCATCTCCCCACCATTCAATCCTCACGGGCCTCAGGAGTGTGGGAGGAAACACATCGACTATACCGCCTCTCTGAGTAAATTCTCCGGGGCTGACCACGAGATCAGTCTTTTTAAATCCCATGTTCAGAAGTTTTCTTACAGTTTTTTCTATGGGCAATACAGAGCCGGGAGCTATATTTATAGTGGAAAAATCCGCTTCTTTCGGAGAAGGAAGAAGGCGCAAAAAGGATTTTACCGGCGCCACAATCAGAGGGTAACTGTCAGATTTATCTTCAAACATGGCGGAAAAAAATTTCAATCGTTCCGCAGCAGTATATGGGTCGTCAACTCCTTCGTAATCGGGGAAAAATATGACATCGAGACTGGAGAAAAATGCCGCTGCCAGACTTCGTATTTCATCGACAAATTGAGATACCTGATACTGGTTTGATGCTATATAAACAAGCGGTCTTTTCAGGGTAATGTTAAGAGCGGACAGGAGCAATAATTTTATTGCTCTCGATACGCCGTAGATTTTTATATTGCCTTTTTCTTCCCTGATAGATTTCAGAATACCGATAAAGTTATCTGATTGAGAAAAAATGTTGAATATGCCTTTCAGGGGGGTCATAAGCAGATTCCTCCGGAAGTATTTATATCGTGACGCGTGACGCGTAACGCGTCACGCGAGGACGGATTCTTATTGCCGATTGTGATTGAAATCAATCACAGTCTTTAACAGTGAGTAGTAAGAAAAAATATTATACCATAATTATTATATAAAATAAATAATGAAAATCTATTTCTTTTCATAGAATATTTTATGACAGGTAGATTCACTCAGTGCTTATAACGGTAGATATTCCGCTGGTTATAGTCGTGACGCGTTACGGGATGGAACAAGATTACAGATTATCCGGTGTCGTATTTATCGCTGTCAGCACTGAGAATCCGATCACGTAAAAATATTACATTTTAACAATTTTAGCTTTCCGATAAATAAATAACTGTTATACCTTTTATAATTTTACAATTTCTTATGTGATATAAAACATTCTCCCCCGTCTGTAGTCATATAATGGCAGCGATGGCAAAAATCCGGATAAGATTTCTTTTCAAGAACAGCTTTTCTTAATTTCAATGCATTCTGACTGTTCCATATATCTTTAAATTTCTTTTCTCCAATTTTTCCAAAAGGCAATTCTACATTATAATCTATATCACAGCCTACAACGGTGCCATCCCAGAATATCTTCGGTTCTCTGAAGGGAAATATACACCTGAAAGTTTTTTTATTCAAAGGCTTATTATCTTTACTGTCAGGTCTATAATGTGTAAAATATTCACTACAGCTCTGGTTTATCAATTTTTTGCAGGTAAAAATATCTGCATTCAGTTCTCCGGCCAGTTTTTCCACATCAGGTATATCATGTCTGTTCTGAGCTGTCACTACAATCCTGAGATTGGTACAGGGTGTTTTTTTATTTCTTATCCTCTTTGCTTCTGCTATAAAAGATGCACATTTTTTTATCTTTTCAAATTCTCCTGCAGAGCGAAAGGTATTCTTATAAATTTCCTCGCTGCTTCCATCTATTGCAAATTAATACCTGTAAGCCCTGCATCTACAAGAGAAAGAGCTTCCTCCAGGCTCTGGATAAACTGTCCGTTAGTAGATGTTGTAGTACAGATATTCCGTTCTGTACAGGCTCTGACAAAGTCCGGAAAATCTTTGTGCAACAAAGGTTCACCCCATCCATAAAGTATTGCCGTTATAAGATAATCTCCAAGGTCATCCAGGATTTTATAAAAAGTTTCTTTTTTCATATAACCTTTCTCTCTGGTAATAAGATTATCTCCTGTAGGGCAGAGTTTGCATTTCAGATTGCACATATTGGTTGGTTCTACATGTATAACTGGAGGAAAACTGAAAGCAAAAGGACTGGACAGGCAATTCTGTAAACCACACTTAATAAAATTTATTTTCTTTTTATTTGACATATGATTTACAGTAATCGGTATACCTTCGGATATATAAGTAAACCTGTTATTTAATAGCAGATCAGGAATTTTATATAAAGATTCTTTTATATTCATCCATGCCATAAAATCACCTCAATCAACAGATGAAAGATTTGAAGATAATAATTTAATCTGCCTGGAGTTACCTTTTAACGGATTAAGTAATTTATAAGCCCTGAGATTGGCTGCATGGTTGGCACAGCTGTTACAATCACATCCTTCGGGAAAGGTATGGGTAACATTGATCACAGACGAAATCTTTCTGAATTGATTGTAAGAAGGACTGTACCATATGTCTTTAAAGGACTTTTCGTAGATATTTCCCGGAGAACTGTAACAGCGGCAGCATGGGTTAACAACACCATCAGGGTCGATTAAAGCTGCAAGCCATCCGTAATAACATGGTATAAGTTTATAAAGTTCTGTCGTATTCAGCTGTTCTCTGAATACATTCAAAAAATTGAGAATATTATGTTTGATTTTCCTGGCTTCAAGATAATCTTTTACCAGGAGAATTTCTTTTTTTACGAAATCAGACTGTTCTTTTGTAGGAGCCAGTTTCATAAGTCCCGGGTCGCCGACATCATCAAAAGGATTAAAAAAAACTCTGTCTGCCTTTACAAGGTCTGCAAATTCGGCAAATTCAAAAAGACCATTGTAATTTTCTCCGATAACTATGTATACAAGAGAGACTTCCGGATATTTTACACCCAGTTCACTCTTCCTCCGGGAAAGACAGAGGAGATTTTGCTTTAAATTATAAAAAGTATTATCTTTAACTCCCGGATGGGTCCGTAAATACATCTCATCTGTTCCTGCCATTACAGAAAATCGAACTTCATCAAATTTCATTTTTATAAGTTCATCTATCATATCAGTATTAAGAAGAATACCATTTGTACATGTGTGACATCTGCAACCGGAATGTTTGATTCTGGCCACAAGATCTATGGCATTTTTATTTACAAAAACTTCACCCTTGCCGACCAGGCAAATTTGACAGGTTCCCATTTTTACAATTTCATCTATAAGGGTTTCGGCACGTTGCAGGTCCATATCCAGTTTCTGCTGTTCGGCAATATAGTTATTATCAGGTAATTCACAGTCTGTCTGCCTTGCCAGTCTCAATAAATTATAATTTGGATGTTCTCCATGAGGCGAATAAAAATAACAGTGAATACACCTTATATTACAGCGATTGGTTAAAGATAAACTCACCATAAGAGGTCCACCGAAGGCACGACATCCATGGACAATACCGGCGACAGCTTTTGTATATGATAATAAATTACTGAAATTCAAAATAACTCCTTATTTATCAGACCAGGGAAAGAGATATCCAAGGCCTCTTAAAAAATGAAGAGAAAATAAAAGAAGTGGAATATATAATAAGACCGCTATTTTTTTAGTCTTCATAAAACCTTTAATAGCGCTCATCAGTAATGCTAATAAATAAATAATGATTGAGAAAAAAAATAAATACCTTATATTCTGGCTGAAAAAAGACAAAAAACCCAGTGCAGTCATACAGAAGGTAAATAAAGCCAGAAACATATGAGGCAAGGTATGGACACCAATAGTTCTCACGGTACGGGCCATAAGAAAATTTCTCTTCATAAAAGCAAAATAACCTGTATCTCTGTAATGTCTGACAGGTATCTGACAGGCAAAGATAGATTTCTTCCCTGTTTTCTCTATTCTTCTTATAAGTTCTATCTCTTCACAGACAGGCAGAGATTCATCAAACAAGAGGAAACTTTCTTCATTTTTCGAAGAGACTGAACGGGCAAATTCCCTGTCAAGAGCCATATTCCACAGCTTGGGATAATATTTACTCATACCACCGGGCTTACGAACACCACCGGTACCGAGGAAAGAATTTAAAACATAATCAAGGGCAAGGTCAAAAGCTTCGCCTTTATGTTCGAGTATATCAGTACCGCCGACTACAGCAATATCAGGATCACTCTGAAAAATTGCTTTTAAATTCTTTAAGGATTCCGGGTAAAGCATACTGTCATCATCGGTAAAATATAAAATAGACCCTCTTGCTGCATTACAGGCATTATTTAATTCTACAGAACGTCTTTTAGAGTTCCCGCCGATATATTCAATATGAAACCCGGCATCAGCCCCTCCTGCAGTTACAATATTACGGGCTACATCATCATGGTCATGTCCTGATACAAGAACTTCAAATTTTTCAGGTGAATAATCCAGTTTCATTAAGGATTTAATTGTATCGGTCAGTAAATTTCCGCTATGATAAACAGGCAAAATAATAGTAAAATCTAAATTTTCTTCCATATCTCTTTCTCCTTTATTTTTTGTTTTCTTAAGCTTACGAAAGCTCCAATAGACCATGCCATTTTAAGCATATAAACGACAGGAAAGGTTTTTACAAAATTCCTTAGATAACTATTTTTAAGATAAATATCTCCAGTAGCCTTTAAAGCTATTAAAGGTGATGTTAAAAAAATCAATAGAGGCGATCGTAAAATAAATGGTGTATTCATAAGTTTAGAATATTTATTTCTGAGTAAAATAGAGGAACAACCGGTTCGAAAAGCACTTTTTAACATCAAAGGCAAACTTATTCTGTTATGGTTGTGTAAAACAGATGCATGAGGAATAAAAAGCTGTTCATATCCATTCAACCCGGCACGACAGCTGATATCCATGTCTTCTGAAAGAGGAAATTCATTAGAAAAACCACCCAGTTCTTTTAAAACATCCCTTCGAAATCCCATATTTGCGCCAACAATCATCTTTACAGGTCTTATTTCTCCTGCAGGTATAAAGGCATGAAATCCTGATACATATAAATGAAAGCTGTAAATAATTTAATAATGGAGTTTCTACAGAACCTCCAACAACAGGATTTTTGTGAAGATAAAAACTCATTGTTTCAACCCATTTTTCAGATGGTATACAATCATCATCCGTAAAAAGCACATGCTCACCTGCAGCTACTTCAATCCCACGATTTCTGGACAGAGGCAGGCCAATATTAAAAGAATTGTAAAGATACGTGACATTTGAAAATTTAATTTTAAATTTACTATATACATTAAACGTATCATCTACCGAAGAGTCATCAACAATTATAACTTCAAATTTTTCCGGCGGCAATGACTGTCTGAGAAGTGCTTCTAAAGTAAATTTCAGTAGATTCGCCCGGTTATATGTACAGATAATTATGCTAATATCCAAAAAACCTTCTCCTCCATGGTCTCTGTAAATTATTTAGATAAATATCAACATAAAAAATGAAAATTCCTATGCTCTTAAATTACCGAGGTGAGCATAAATAATAAGTAACTGCTCACGTGACGCGTAACGCGTGACGCGTGACGGGAGGAAAACTTTTATTACATGCTTATGTTCAGGTCAGTAATGTGATTGGGCAGATATTATCTTTTATAAATCAGGATTAAGAATAACCATAGTATCTTCTTTCATTGCCATGCCGTAGATTTTTCTTCTGCTCAGCTCTACAAGGACATGTTCAGGAATATAAAATGAAGCGAATAAAGGGACCAGTTCTTTTCCGTTATATTCCGGGAAGTAATCAAAGAATTCTTTAAGCTTTTCCGAGAATTTATCAGGGTCTTCAGTTCTGAGATTTGATTTGCACTCATTCACTATTACTTTATCAGGATATACCGCTATAATATCAAATTCCGTATTTTTTTCTTTAAGTGCGGCATGGTTTACTTTTATTCTTATCATAAAACGGAGGCAATCCCTGCAGTGAAAGTATTTTTCTGCTATATATTCAATGTTGGGCGCAACTATATCTTCCACCATTGTACCGAGTTTTTTGGACAATTTTTCCCACTGCCTGTTACTTTCTTTCTTCATTTCTTTAGTATCCTGCTCCATCTTTTCTGTCAGGTTACTGATTTTTTCCTTCATTTCTCTGGTATCCTGCTCCATCTTTTGAGTCAGATTACCGATTTCCTCTTTCATACTGTCTACAGTGGCCTGAGTATGAGCTTTAAATTCTTTCGTTTCCTGCCTGATTTCATTTTTAAACTCTCTCATTTCCTGACTCAATCTATTTATTTCATAGGACAATCCCTGCACCATTAATTGAGTTTTACCGACCAGTTCCTCTAATTTATCAACTCTATCTTCTATAACCGGCATATTTATCACCTGCCTTTGTTTATATCTGATCAGTTTTAATTCTTCTCTCTTTATTATTTTACCATATTTAACTGAAGAGAGAAAATATTTTTCTTTTTGCAAGAAGGTATCTGTTATTTATTATTATTTTAGAAGATTTAAGAGTGCTATCCTGCCTTTAGTAGATTATAAAAAATTGTATGAGACTCTAAAACTTCCATTAATATTGCAGTAATTTCAAAAAACTCTTTTTAATTAATTTTATTTACAGTAGAAAGCTGCCTTTATGTAGAATAAAGCTTCTAAAATATAGAGACAGAAGCGGAACTCCTCTTCATGACAGGTTTATATTTACAGAGAACCGGGCTGTTTCTGCCGGGAATTCCCCTGGAGCCATAGGTGAACATGATATAATAGTCAATTTTCTTGGAAATAGAAAAGAAAGAGAAAAGGATTTTTTTGATTTTTACTGGAATACAGATAAAATAACCATTAATGACAGAGAAATGAGTGTTATAGGAAGAGAAATATAATTAAAACAATAGAATAGAGAGAGCTTCTTAATTCAACCTGTCCTGGTATAGAACAAAACTTATTTTTACAAAAAAATAACTACTAATATAATACATATTCATATCGTTTTTGTTTGAGACTTCTATTGGACACAGATAAATAATTTTATTTGCCACTCACATGTGCCGTATTTATCCATAGTTTTTTTCAAACTTCAGGAAGGATTTCCTTATAGCGATGTATAAGATTCAATAAGTTTTTTCATTGAAGGGAGACCAAGCATATTGAATCTCGGCGAACAATTTCCAAGTCCCGGTGGTAAGAAACTTATTGAAATAACGAATATTTACAGATGGATTCTTCTGGCTCTCGGTGCATTTTCCGTATACACTCTTAACTATCAATATATGACACCGCCTCCTGCTGCTCTTCCCATGCCCGGTGTCATAATACCTGCCGTAATAATACTTCTTAATATCGTACTTACAATGTTTTCTTTACAGGTAAAAAATATCTCCATGGCATGGGTTTTAATCGTCATGGAGCTTGTAAATTCTTTTATTCTCTTTTATTTTTACGGAACCCAGTTCGCTCTGCTCGTACTGCTTGTACCTCTTATGGAAATAACGATTTTTGCCGAGTCTGCCGTCATTTTCTTCATTATACTTCTGGCTATAGGTATTATAGTAGTTGGTATGAAAGAAATATTGATAAAAATAGATAAAGTCATAATACCGCCTTTACCGGGCCTGGATGAGGCGATAAAAGATAAAGTCAGATGGCTTGCACGCATGTTAATGATGAGACCACTTATAGATTCAATAGTGACCACTGTTATTATACTGTGGTTCTCAAACTATGTAATCAATGAAGAAAAAAACTTTGAAAAACAGAAAAAAAGATCAAATGATGAAAGACAGATATTCCAGGAAGAGATAAAAGGGCTCAATGACAGGCTGGACGCAGTCTACCAGGAACATGATCAGATGAATGAACAACTGGCAAAAATGAACGATGAAGTGAAAGACAGTCAAGAGGTTCTTTCCAAACAGAAGTATTTTACAAAATTTATCCATACTATAGCTGTATCGAAAAATATGGAAGAAGCCATAGAGAGAACAGTAAGAAATATAGAAAATGTAATTCCATGCCAGACAAGCTGTTTTTTCATGGTTGAAGAAGGACATGAAGAAAAAGAACTGGTTCCTAAAAAAGTATTGAGTCCTTTTACGGAAGAAATTCAAAATTTAATAATCCCATTCGGAGAAGGGATCATAGGATTGGTGGCAGAAACAGGCCAGTCTGCCATAACAGGGAACGGAACCTTTACCCCCAGGGGAACAAGAGAGGTTTTTCATGTCCTTCTTTCCCATGAACCATCTGCTCTGGCTGTACCTGTCATGATACAGGATGAAGTCATGGGGGTATTATATTTAAGTCACCCTGATAAAAATGCAATGACCGAAGATGATGAAAAAACACTGAAGGCTGCAGGCGTAGTAATGGCCGGGTTTATGACACAGAAACCTGTGCTTCAGGTAAAAGAAGACCCGGGTTTCCGTCAGAAGGAAGAAGAAATGAACAGCCTCATAGAAACACTGCAGCATATGATAATTACAAATAAAGGTTTATTCAGCAGTTTAAAACTGGAAGCAGCCATAGGCAATCTTGTAGATACCGTTATAAGCACTATGGACTGTCAATCATGTCTTATATTTCTGGAAAAGAAAACTGAAGAAGGCATACTATTAAAAATAACTGCCGCTTCAGGTACCTATGCAGATAATTTTAAAAATTACAAAGTAAAACCTTCGGAAGAAATTATAGGGTATGTATATAGAAGGGGGAAAGATGTGCTTGTTACGAATGGCACATACAGACCCGATGAACCGGGAGAACCGGAATACAGAGTTCTACTCAAATCGGAACTATCTGCTATTGTAACTCCCCTGCAGGTTGAAGAAAAAACCATAGGCGTTATATATATAAGTCAGCAGGGCACAGGCAGTTACACAGGTCAGGATCTGGAACTTATGAGTATAATGGGACAATACGGTGCAATTGCGATACAGAATGCCATTGATTATGAAAAAACGGCCAACTCCGGTATTTCAGATGAGCTTACAGGACTGGAAAACAGGAAATATTTTGAAAGAAGAATACATGAAGAACTTGCCATATGCAGAAGATTTGATTACGGTCTGGCCCTGGCTCTCATAGATATAGATCATTTTACGAGATTCAATGAAATCTACGGAAAAGAAGTGGGAGATTTATTGCTCAAAGAAATAGCAGGACTTCTTTCTTCTTACTGCAGAGAAACTGACTGTATTGCAAGAATAGAAAAGGATCTCTTCGGAATTATATTTGTCCATATAAACAAAAAAAGTGATGCAGTGGTCACATCGGAACGATTGAGAAACTTCATAGAAAACACTGACTTCGGCACAGAACTCGGCGAGGCACTGCAGCTTACGGTAAGTATGGGAGTTTCCGTCTATCCCGATGACGGAGACACTGCAGACATATTGTTTGATCAGTCCTATATAACACTTGAAGAAGCAAAGAAAAGCGGAGGAAACAGAACATTTTTTATGGGCTAGTTTATCAGTGACCAGTTAGCAGTTACCAGTTAGCAGTTACCAATGACCAGTTAGCAGTGACCAGTTATTAGTTCACTTTTCACGACTCACTATAATCGTGACGCGTAACGCGTAACGCGTGACGGGTAAGTTCCACTCTTCACGACTCACGACTCACCACTTACTTTTCACTCTTCACTTTTCACTCTTCACTTTTCACTCTTCACTTTTCACTTTTCACTCTTCACTTTTCACTCTTCACTCTTCACTTTTCACTCTTCACTCTTCACTTTTCACTCTTCACTCTTCACTATTCACTTTTCACTCTTCACTTTTCACTCTTCACTCTTCACTCTTCACTTTTCACTCTTCACTTTTCACTTTTCACTCTTCACTTTTCACTCTTCACTTTTCACTCTTCACTTTTCACTTTTCTCCTCATCAGGTAAAAAATTCTTATTATAATTACTCATTGCCGCCTCAATACCAGCTTTAATAAAAGCATCAACACCTTCTGCGCCTTTATCTATAACGGTAGAGAAGATTTCCATGTCTCCGGCTGATATACCGGATAATACGAAATTCGCAGCATTACCGTATTCGGAGTTACCTATACCTATTCTTAACCTGGGGAAATTATCTGTCCCCAGCAGATTAATAATGGATTTTAAACCATTATGCCCGCCGCTGCTCCCCTTTCCTCTGAAACGGAGAACGCCGACGGGCAAATTGAAGTCATCACAGATAACAAGTATATTATTAAGCTCAACCCTGTACCAGTTAATAAGAGGACATACAGATTCGCCGCTTAAATTCATATAGGTCTGAGGCTTTGCCAGAACTATCTTTTCGGAAATCATGCCTCCGGCAGAAGGAAATCTCACTGTACCTCCGGCAATAAAAGCCTTGAAGAGACGGCCGGAGAAATCTATTCCGTACATTCCGGCCAGTTTATCTAAAAGCATAAAACCAAGGTTATGCCGGGTTTTAGCATAGGTTTTTCCTGGATTACCAAGACCGACTATGAGCTTCAAGGTTAATCTTCTTCTTCGCCCTTTCCTTTACTTATAACCTGAGGTTGTGCTTTCTCAGTCGGGAACAGAAGTTCTTCTCCTTCAGATTTTGCAGTTTCTTCTCTTCCTTCGGTGTAATGAATGACAAATTCTCCGGGTTCTCCGAGAATTGCAACACCTTCGGGAGCCTTTAACTGTCCCAGAGTGACACTTTCTCCCAGTTTAAGATGGGTAAGATCCAGATCTATAGACTTGGGTATATTCAGAGGCAGACATTCTACTTCTACTTCCCACATAATATGTTCAACCATACCTTTGCCTCTTCCGTCTTTCGGTTCTGCAGTAACATGTATGGGAACCATAACAACGGTTTTATCTTCAAGAGAGATTCTCTTGAAGTCTACATGAAGAAGGCCTGATCTCAGGATTTCTTTCTGAACATCCTGAACCATTACAGTCTGTTTTTCTCCGCCGTTACCGGCAAAAGTAAGATTTAAGAGAACATTATCTCTTCCTCTGATTACTCTCTCCATTTCCCTGCTATTTACCTGAACGGAAAAAGCTTCTTTACCACGTCCGTATATTACGCCGGGAACCATACCCATTTTTCTTATTTTCCTGCAATATTCTTTGCCCGATACTTCTCTTGTTTCAACCTGAAGTTCTGATATTTCCATAAATTTATCCTCCTGTATTTTATAAAATTATTTTATACACATTAAAAAATTCTCCACTAATTTATAACATTATGAGGGAGAAAATCAACATTCATTTTTGTATTATTTATAACGGTAGAATTCTCTACCACACTGTTACGTTCCACAGAAGAATCTTTAATTCTTGTAAAAGGACCTATAATACAATTTTCTCCTATAGCCGTATGTCCTTCAAGAGATGTAAAGGGATAAACGACACTATCCCTTCCTATATTCACATAAGCCTCTATATATGTATTGTCAGGATCTATTACTGTAATCCCGTCAAGCATAAGTCCTTCAAGATGCCTTTTTCTGAGGATCTTAGAAGAAGAAGCCAGTTCTGCCCTGGTATTTATACCACCGGTAGATTCAAAATCTTCCGTGCAAAAACCTCTTACAAACAGTCCATTCTTAAAAGCCAGTCCTATAACATCAGTGAGATACATTTCTCCCTGAGCATTTTCCCTGTTTAAGAGCGGCAAAAATTCCTTCAGAACGGAAGAACGAAAACAATAAGTTCCTGTATTGATTTCTTTTATTTTTCTCTCTTCTTCTGTGCCGTCTTTATATTCCACAATAGCCGTGACCCTCTGTCCGTTACGGACTATTCTTCCGTAATGACCTGGCTCATCCAGAGTAGTTGTCAGGATAGAAATATCTGCACAGGAATTCTTATAATCATCAATTAATTTCTGAATTACAGAGGCAGATAACAGAGGGGTATCTCCGGAAAGAACAAGAACATGACCGGGAAAATCAACAAAATAATCCCATGCCTGGAGCAGAGCATGGCCTGTGCCAAGCTGTTCAGCCTGAAGAACACATTTCCCGCGATTTTTCACCGTTTCTTCCACCAGTTCATGCCCTTCACCTGTAACAATTACTCTGTTATAAAGAGAAAGCTCATCTGTAACATCAAGTACATACTCTACCATAGGTTTCCCGTTAAGCCTGTGTAAAACCTTTGGCAGAGAGGATTTCATCCTTGTGCCTTTTCCTGCGGCCAGTATAACAGTCAGAAAATTATCCATAGGAATTCCCGTTAACCTGGCTATCACATATCAGCTATCATGTGAGGTAAAATCAATAATGGAAGACTATTGATTGTTCAATATATAAAACTGACTGTTGAAAGCCTGTAATAAAAAGGAGCTTTCTGCTCCCTCCGTAAACTTAATTATACTGAGGCGGCAGGATTCGAACCTGCGGATGCTGGATCCAAAATCCAGTGCCTTACCGCTTGGCGACGCCTCAACTAAAAAAGTACAGTGAAAATATATTATAAAGAAAAAAACCTGTTATGTCAAGTGATTTAAAGACTTGACTTTATATAAATAAAAGGTGATAATTATATCGTAACGCGTGACGGGTGACGGGAAAGATTATCACTTTCAGCCGCCTTAATCATGTGTTATGCCTTGCAGATGACCTTTCAGTCATAACCGATAATAAGAAACATTCCTCGCGTTACGCATTAAGCGTCACGCATCACGATTAAAACAGAGGTGACAGATATGAAAAACAATGTCAGATCTATCATATTATTATTACTGATTTCCTTCATATTACTTCTTCCTGTTAAAACAGAAGCCCAGTATTATCCTCAAACATATGATAACTATAACAATTATAACAATTATAACGAACAGACCTATACCGTTAAACTGGATAATTTCGAATTCTATACGGCAGAACAGAAAGAGACTCAGTGGTGCTGGGCAACCTGTATTGCAATGGCTCTTAACTATTATGATATTCCATGTACACAGGAAGAAGTAGTAATGAGAACCTATGGCACACTTGTAAACTATCCTGCAAGGGATCTTTTTCAGATAGCATCATATATGAACGGCTGGGGTGTTACACAGCACGGGAAAAAAGTCTATGTCAGTGCAGAAGCCTATCCGGAATATGTATTCATACCTTTTCAAAATATTATACAGGAACTCGATAACGGCAAACCTTTTATTATAGGCGTAAAAAATGAGGATGGTTCGGGACATGTAGTGGTCTGCTACGGTGTTGACTGGTGCAATACTTATCAGGGGCCATGGGTTACCAATTTTTATGTTTATGATCCATGGCCGGGAAATGGCAAAAGTGACTGGGACACAGAAGAATTGAGAAACAGATGGATGGGAGCCATAAGTATAGACGTACAATCAGGCAGGTGATTCGTCAAGTTTCAGTATCCCAGATATCATCCCCCCATGCTGCCAGAGCGGTTAATATTACTCCGGTTCCGGGCTATAAACCATAAGGCTTTGCCTGTCTGGTGCTCTGGAGGAAAAATATCACGGCAGGACAGGTGATTTAAAACGCATATAATGCAAAGTAGCATGATGTAAGCTCTGACAAACCTGGATTTCCAGTTTAGATTTTTCCGGAAGAGCGCCAGACAGGCAAAGCCAGGA
>JBEHWO010000035.1:0-28931 GCA_040217695.1 Vulcanimicrobiota bacterium
GATGATGAAGGAACTGGTTAAGGAGGCGGATTCTTCTAACATAGTAGGTTCCAGGGCCTATGAGCTTCTTTCAAAGGGAGATGATGCAAATTCCGAGGTTAAAGTTGGTGGTGTGAATGTAACATCCAGTGAGACAGGGAAAATTAAAATTTTTAAAATCAGTCCCATAGAACCTGTAAATATAGATGTTCATGGTTTTGTTACTATAGCGGGGACTGCCAGATATGAATATAAGATGCATATGGAAGATTATAATCTCGGAGTTGATAAGTGTCTCAAAAAAATCAAAGTAGAACTTTACTGGAATGAAGAAAAGACCGGTTCTACAAGTCTTTCTATTCAGAGTCTTCTTTCGGAAGATTATAAATGATAAAGGTGAGTATTGTATATGAAAAGACAAAAAGGCTTTACCATTATGGAACTGTCGGTAGTAATTGTTATTTTCGGTATGTTTTTAATAGCTATTTATACTATTCTGGATGCAGGTCTTAAAGGATGGAATCTCGGAAAAAACAGGACGGAGATTCAGAACAGCGGAGAAGTACTTGTAAGAAGGCTTGTCCGTGATATTACTATGGGAAGCAGGGATTCTATGGTTATCGATCCGAATGGCACCTATATCTGTATGGAAAGCCCTATGTTAAACGGAGAATATAAATATAATCAGGATGCAGCAGGTTTCCCTTACTGGCAGGGACATGTATTATATTATCTTCATCGTGATCCTAATGACGGAAAGAAGACAATTTATCGTAATTATATAAGTCATCCTCAGAGAAGTTCCCCTGTTCCTCTGAGTTTAATTTCGACCCATATGAATCCGCCTTCTGTTCCGTCGGCAACCCACAGGCCTTTTGCATCGGATGTGGATAAGTTTCACATAACTCTGGAGGATTCCTTAACCCATCCTCTGGTAAATATAAAAATTGTATACAGGAAAACCCCTGAACGATACGATCCCAATAGTTCCGGACGGTATTCCGTGGCAGGCACTGCAGAAGGAAAAGGTGTAGAGATTTTTGAACTGCAGGCTTCTGCAGAACCAAGAAATTAAAAATATTAGTCAGGAGGCGATACAGTATGAAATTAAAAAAGAATCGGGCCGGTATGGCTCTGATAAGTGTTTTACTGCTTACAGTACTTCTTTCTATGGTAACTGTTTCCATGGTATTTATAAGTACCAATCATGCCGGTATGATGGGTAATGCGGAACAGCAGATGAATGCACTTAAAGCTGCCGAAGGCATGGCAGAATATGCTCTCAGCCAGTTGAACAACGACCTTGACTGGTCACCAACAAGCTCTTCACCTTCCCTGGATTTCGGAAAAGCAAAAGCCTATATTTACTTTACATCTGCTTCTACAGAATATCTTTCCTATAACAATCTTAAAGGGAAAGACCCTGTAACCCGTTCGGGAAATGACAGGCTTGCAGGACAGAAAGTACCTGCCTTTACAGCCGAACTTATCTGTAAAGGTACCTGCGGTAATGCTGTAAAATATCTGAAGGTTGTTTACCTGAGAAGTGATATTTACGCCTATCCTATAGTTTCCGACGGGAAGATAGTTATGGACGGAGGAAATGTAAAGATTTATGGTGATTACACTGATCCTAATGATCCCGGTGGCGGAAATATTCATTCTAACTGGGAGGATGCTGCCAGTCCGAGTATTGAAAAAAGTGCCACATGTGCCCTTGATGCAAAAGGAGGAGTCGCTTCTGCTGCAGGTAAAATCAGTGGTATACCCAAGAATGATCCTAACATAACAGTAAAAGAAAATCTGGGTTCAGACGGGAAGTTACCTGTTGATGAATTTAACCCTGATGATATTATAAGTAAGCACAGTACTGACAAAGCTGTATCACCTGGCACTTATTTGATTTCACCTCTTTATTATATACCCAATGATCAGGCTGTGATGAAGCAGGTACTGGAAAATGCCAGGACAAATACAACTTTGAATCAGGATATGAAGTCTTATTCTCTTACAAAGGTACCTACTCCCACTACTCTTGCAGAAGCCGTTTCTATGGGCAATGTAAATACATCGGACTGGAAGTCTACTCAGGGTTTTAATGTTAATTACAATGTTGCCATTACCACTGTTGAAGGAGTTACCTATGATGCCAGGGAAGGTGTGGTTGATGCATCGGAACTCGGATGGGATAAAATCAGGGTGGCGTCTATTACCACTACAAGAACTATAACGGTCAGTGGTACAGAAGAGAATACTCATGGCCTGTGGCCTTTTCAGTGGACATCCGAAGATCCGACCAGCGGTGCCGGAACTACTACAGAGGTTATTAACGTAGAAGATGGTCTTCTTGAATTTCAGCTTTCACCCAATAACGGAAGTCTTTACGATCCTCCCGACTGGTTAACCGGTTATGTAGGCGGGAAAAAAGATAAGACCAAAACTCCTCTTCTTTTGAGTGAACCCCTGGGGCTTGCAAAACTGGAAGGATCAGAAGGTAATATTACAACAACAGCCTATCTCCCTATAGATGTAGACGCAAAAAAAGGCACCAATTATACTTCAGATGAACTGGGGCTTAAAACAACTGCCACTACTACAGCAGGCGAGAAAGATACAGTAGATGTCAGCCTGGGATTTGAGCTTACTGATGATATTTATATAAGTGGTACCCCGGGCGCTGATGATTATAAAAATAGTCTGGATGAACTTGTAGGGACGTCCAAATCTCCGAATATTACAGACAACATATTCAGAATAATGGGTTTCTCCTATGAAGATAAAATAGGCGGTAAAACCTATAATCTTGATACTAAATTCAATTTGAATGATAAGAATATTTATTCAGGTTCCCATGTAGTGCTCGGAACAGAAGTATCAGGGAAAGGTTCTATTATTTCAAAGGGTAAGATTGCATATGTATATGATGGCATAAATAGCAATGAAATTCTCTCTGTTTCAGATGATGATCTTTATATACAGACTACAGAGCAGGGTAAATATAATGTAAACGGCTATCTTTATTCCAGTGATGATGTATGTATAGAGGATTTTAATGAAGCAGGAGCACTGGGCGGAGCAGTAAAGCCGAAGAAAAAGGGTGAGTTTGAAAAGCCTGAAGATATGTTTATAAAAGGCACTGTACTGGGATTGAATACCAATAAAGAGGCAGACGGAGACGCTAACGGGAATGATTCCATTAAAATTACAGGGAAAAGAGATAAAATTTTTGTTCATGATTCCAGCGGGTGGCGCAGACTGGCTGATTTAAGAAAAGAAGGTTTCTCTGTCAGAATTGGAAGCTGGTTTGAATTGAACTAGTATTATCTATAAAAAAATAGCGGTACTTAGACCGCTATTTTTTTTAATTAAGCTCAAACCAGCTTATTCTTCTTACACGGAAATAATCTCCCCTCATGTCTGTCAGTAATCCCCAGCCATAAGAGTTATAGGTGAATATTTTATTTTTGTTGTTTGTAATTCTGATAGATTCATTCCCATGGGCATCTGTTCCGCTATTATTACAGTTCAGTCCTATAATAGAGCCATTTATGTACATATTGGGTTCTGACCTGTCAGAAGAATTAATTATTACTGCTCCTGAGAGAGCACCTTCAGGGTCGAATTCTTCCAGAGATACGTCATCGTCAGAATAGAGATACCCGTTTATGTTATATTTACTGTTAGGTGTTGTCTGTATTATAAGATCGTCTTTTGCTATACATGTAATTTTACTGCTCTCAATCCCTTTATGCAGGAAAGCTATTTTCCCCTTTGAAACCATAGAACCCTGACCTTCTACGTTCACTCCGAGAATTAAATTGGCATTCGAATAGATTGTATGTCCTTTCATATCCATAGACGCGTCCACTGCATATGTTTTATTATTTATATTATATACAAACCCCATTATACGGAAGATATCTTCGTCTGTTCTGGCGGCTTTTCTTGTCTCTCTTAAATCTGTATCTTCTTCAATCGGATCCAGACGTCTGGCCGTTTTATAATCATCACAGACCAGGCTGTTCAAGTCTTTTGTTATATCGTCTGAACTGGCATCGGCACTGGCTATATATAAATCTTTAGTCAGAGAAAATTTACCGTCTATTACATGCATTGCTTTACCGTCTATTACAGTTTCTTTACCTATTGTAAAATCTGAAGATATTCCATTTTCGTTATAACCTGACGGATAAAATCTGGCTACTTTACAGTCAGTGTCCAGCTGGGCGAGTCCTATATCTTCTGTCCCTTCAATCAGGCCATCTTTTATAAAACTGGCAAGCAGAGGCTGTACATCAACCGATATAGTACTGTAGGAGCCTTCGTTTTCTTTATAATCTCCCGTATTGGGATCATACGTTTCTTCACTTTCTGCCGCCTCGTCAGCATAGGTATATTCCGGTTCAACTGTGGTTGCCCAGTATATGATATTATACGGAGACAGTGTAAATGTGGAG
Organism: Vulcanimicrobiota bacterium; assembly: GCA_040217695.1. Classification (GTDB taxonomy): domain Bacteria; phylum Vulcanimicrobiota; class SpSt-956; order SpSt-956; family JAKJGF01; genus CALARM01. The sequence continues at coordinate 4,437 of JBEHWO010000035.1, forward strand.
CTTGAAACACCAAGCTGGGAAGGACTATATTCCCTGGAAACAGACCCTGAAGCACTTTCCGGTCTGGTCACAGTTTCATACCATGAGTGTTGATTGCCATACTCATCTACAGAGGTTCTGAGCTCGTTATGTACACTTGTACCTGTTATTTTGAGTGATACGTTTGCAGCTATCTTTGTTCCTTTTATCGTATCCCATCCCCTGGGGCCATATGCCGGATCGGCATTTTTTTCTCTTATATCCTTTGTTACTCCTTCTACATCTGTATATCTGACATAATAAGTAGTTTTAACGTTTACGGTGTTCCATCCATTTGTTTTACTTTTTACCATGTCATGAATTGCGCTTTTAAAATCGGAGCTCCTTTTTGCCGCCCCTAACAGTGGTTTTTCCAGATATGTAGTGTTCATAATCTTAAGCATTTTTGCTCTGTCATCCGGTATGTAGAGGAGGGGAGTAATAAGAAATGTTCCCGAACCTATTTTAGATGTACTGCCTCCGGATGTATCCATGATTTTATCAGGATCCATAATTTTATTGTTTATATCCATTTTTTCAAAATCTACAAGACCATATTTCCCGAGATTTTCTTTTATTCGCAATTTATTCGGGTCATCCCGGTTCAATGCAATTTTACCTGCAGCAGATGCAATGCCTCCATGGGCATTTACTATATCCAGGTTATTGAGCTGTTCTATACTGTTACCTTCACCGTTCCAGTTGGAATGAAAATTTCCTGGCATAATATGTGCGTCTGATGAAGAATAACCTCTGATATCTATATTTCCACTGCCGTCAAATATTATTTTTCCCTGTGAATTAAGTGAATATGGATATACGTCATCTCTTACAAAAATGACCTTTACGTATTTTACGGTTCTTCCTGCCTGACCTTTACATATAATTTCCGCAGAATAGGCAGGGATTGTTCCGTTATTAAGTACTGTGTCTCCTGTATCAGCTCTTTTTACACAGGTCGGAGATGTCAGGTTATTATAGGAGCGATATTCATTCCCTGTAAAGGTTATACTTCCTGTCGCCCCTTCCAGAGATATGGTCATATTATCGTTTGGATCTGTTCCTCCGATACCCCATTTCGGATTTTTGTTAAGCTCTGCCAGAGCACATTCTGCCACTGCTTCTGCTGCTTCGAGAGCTCTTGTTTTATCTTCTACATTTCCCATCATCTGTAAATAATTTGTGCTTATAAAAACCATTGATATTGTAAACATTGCTATAAGGGCTGTAAGCATCAGCACTGTAACCATTGCTATACCATTATTATTTTTTATAAAATTCATAAATATGTCCCCCTTTTGCAATTTTTTCGACTTTGTCATAAATTTTGCGTACACATCTGTTAAATCCTTATTCTATAGTAAGTTTACACAAAAAAATTTACCACTCTCAATTTTTCGGTTCTACAGAAGCCTGCATCTCACTGAGTTCTATCCCTTTATTTTCTGCTGTTCCTGATACTGAATACCGGGATATATCCTGATTGGGATCTTTATTCTGTTTTGTTTGCAATTTACGGCATAAAAATTTTATATTCACAATATTGTCTTTAACGTCTATATTAAATTTTTCTACATTGGATAGTACTGCTTTATGTTTCGGTGTAGCCGAATTATCGTCAGGAGAAGTCATGTCATCAATGACAGGTATGTAAATCTGCGGAGACGTTCTCTGGGGATGATCAATGTAATGACGATATAATCTGTCATTATTTTTATAATAAATGATATATCCGTTCCAGTAAGGAATACCTGTTTCAGTCTGGTTGTATGTATATTCTCCGTTAAGCACGGGAGTTTCAAAACATACAGACTGACAGTTCGGATCGATAATTATGGAATTCAATGATGACATTGATAGTTCTCTGACCATTCTTCTGAGTAATATTTCTCCGTTTCCCTGAAGATCCGATCTTCTATGTCCTATGTTCCATCCTTTAAGTCCTGCATCCAGAATAGTATAAACAGCTAACATTATAAAAGAATACAGTACTATGACAATCCCAAGTTCAAGCAGGGTAAATCCCTTCAAACCGAATTTAAAACTATATTTCATTTTCATTTTTTACCTCATAAAAAAATATAATACTATGACATTTCCCGGCTCAAGCAGATTAAATCCATTTATACTTTAATTTACTGACCTGAGCACAGGCCTGTAATAAAAGTTTTCCTCCCGTCACGCGTCACGAGAGCATATATGTATTATTTATGCTCACCTCAGTAAAACTTAATGTAAAGGCCAATTTTTTCCTCTTGAAACGATACTTTCCAGTACAACTTTTTGAGGCCCTACTCTTTCTTCTTTCCACGTTACTTCTACTCTTACTTTTTTTACCCATAAATCATAATATACCACGGAAAGTGTATAGTAATAAACTGCAGAGCCTGTTACTATGCCTTCGGATTTTAAAGACACAGGCGCCGGGTCAGGCCATATGGTATAAAGAGTACTGTCTGCTACGACCGAATTGTCATCAATTGTAACTGTTTTGACCGATGTATCTCCGTCTGTGATGATTGTTCTTAATTCCTCGCCTGTTATTTTAGTTCCCTGAACTGCATTCATAAGTCTTCTGACCTGTACAATTTTTTTATCTGCAATATTAAAAGCATCGGTTCTTAAACGCCCTTTATTAATAGCATTCAATCCATAAACAAATACCCCGCAGAGCATGGTAAGCAAAACGCCTGACAATCCTGTTGCAATAACTATCTCACTGAGACTGAACCCTTTTTCCCTTTTTATAGTTCCACCTCCAGAAATAAATTTATTATAGTTACTTTCATAACTTATCAGAAATCAAGTGCTTCGTGACGCGTAACGCGTTACGCATCACACGAGAATTATCTGTAATTTGTTATAAACTACACTCTATATTACGGATTATAACATATTTTTTATATTTTATATAGATGCAATTTTTTTTATCTCCCTATTGATTTTTTGTTATTTTGTGGTACAATACAATATTTACTTTTTGTACAGGTAGAAATTATGATTCATATAAATCAGTTTCCGGAACATATGAGAAGAAATTACCTGATTGATTCCATAGCAGGTATTTTCTGGGGATTATTGCAGGGTCTGGTTATCGCTTTTACAGGTGTAATATTGAGGCGTCTCCTTGGCGGCCCTCTTCTGGTAGCTTTTATTGCCCTGGGCCCGTGTATAGCAAATCTAACCACTCTCTTCTGGGGTTATATGTCTACAGGGGGAAATAAACTTTTATGGTGTGTTGTACCGACAGTTTTTTCAAGAAGTATTTTGATTTTTACCTTTTTTATAGAAGATCCTTTTATACTTACCATATTATTCTATATTTATTTTCTCGGTGAAGCAGTTTCCATTTCTCCTTACAGCGCCGTTATGAAAGGTGTTTATCCTGATAATTACAGGAGTCAGGCTATGGGATATGTACGTGCCATGGCTATTATATCCACCCTTGTCGGTGCCGCTGTGGGAGGAACATTACTGGATATGGGAGGTTTTTACAGTTATAAGCTGGTTTTTCCTGTCGGAGGAATGATGGGAGTAATTTCTTCCCTTATTTTTAGCAGATTGACTATTATTTCTACAAATGGAAACGGTGAGAATTCTCTTCACGAATTAAAGGCAGTATCAAAGAGTTTGAAGAATATTCTTACAAGCCCTGTGCTGCTTTATCTTTACTCTGTAGAATTTATCATAGGCCTTGCAAATCTCATAGGTATAGGAGTATATCCAATGTTTCAGGTAGATATATTGAAACTCTCCAATTCTGCCGTAGGACTCCTGAGTGTTATGAGTTCTGCAGGAGGTATAATATTTCTGTATATATGGGGACGTATTAATGTAGGAAGAGTCAATTTTTCGTCTTTTAAAATAGTTCTTTCCATGGTGCCATTTATTTCACTTTTATATATAGTGGCACATAACATATATCCCCTCTGTATGGCTTCTTTTATTGCAGGCATGTGCTGGAATGCCTGGGATATACTCTTTATGAATTATCTGCTTCAGAGCACAGGGAATGACAATATAGGTAAAAGTTATGTAGGTGTCCGCTATACTCTTATGGGTATAAGAAGTTTGATGGCTCCTCTTCTGATAAAACTCTGCGGAAATGTAATAATAAGCATCTATCTTGCTACAGGTCTTGCTTTTCTCGGTATAATACTGCTGATAAGATTACATGGCAGAGATGTTGCAAGAGAACTGCGTAAGACAGAGATTTTGTTGAAACAGTAAACAGCTATCATGCGTGATGCGTGATGCGTATCCGGTAACTGGTAACTGTTCACCGGTAACTGGTAACTGTTCACTGGTAACTGGTAACCGGTCACTGTTAACTGGTAACCGGTCACTGATTGTTTTTTCTCCCTGTAATAATATCTTCTTTACTTACCCAGTGAGTTCTTAGCTCTCCTGACAGATAAAGAGAGCCTGTTATACACAAAAGGTCTTTTTCCCCTGTTACGGATAAACCGTAGTCCAGCGCATCAAAAGGATCCAGTTTGATTACGGCTTTGCCTCCAAGGTCTTTTATGGCAGATACAATCTGTCTGGGGCTTACAGAGACTCTTCCCGCCACTCTCGGTAATGTCGCTATTATCAGATCCGCCAGAGGAACAATATGTTTCAGCATTACATTTATATCTTTCCCCTCTATGACTCCCAGTATTATTATAAGTTTTTCATAGGAAAAATCATTTTTCAATGATTTACTCAGTACTTCCATTTTTGCAGGATTATGAGCGCCGTCTATTATTACATAAGGATTTTTACTTATAACTTCAATTCTTCCCGGTATTTTCACTTCTTTTAAAGAATTTCTCAGTATATTTTCTTCCAGTTCCAGACCGTTAATCAGTAATATCTGTTCAACTGCTGCAATGGCTGTTCCTGCATTTTCTATCTGATGTACACCTGGAAGTGAAAGTTTCAGTTCTTTATATTTATTATATCTGCTTTTATAATTAAATGTGTTTTTATTAATTATTTCTATATTATAATCCCTCTCTATTGCCAGTAATTGAGAATGCTTTTTCAGTGCTTTCTCCTCTATTATTTGTAGCAATGAAGAATCTCTGCACCCTGTTATACAGATACTTTTATGGCTTATTATATCTGCTTTGTGAGAGGCAATGGATGAAAGGGTATCGCCCAGGTAATCCATGTGGTCAAAAGATATGTTTGTAATAACGGAGACAAGAGAAGAAGGGAGTATTTTTGTATAATCATTTTCCCATCCCAGTCCTGTTTCTATTACTGACAGATCAGGTTTTTGTTCCGTAAAATATAACAGTGCCGTAGAGAAAATTGTTTCATGATAGGAAGGAGGGCCGTATATATCGTTTTCATACATGTCATCTGTAGCTTCTTTTACTGTTTTCAGATGTCTTACAAAATCTTCAGAGCCTATAAGATGATTGTTCAGCTTTATCCTTTCCATAGCAAGGGTAAGATGTGGCGATGTGTAAAGGGAAACTCTGAGTTCTATATTTTTCAGTATTTCATGGGCAATAATAGACACGGAACCTTTGCCACTTGTGCCTGCAATATGAAGAACCTTCAGATTTTTATAAGGATGATGAAGTTTTTCCATAAGGGCTTTCATTCTTTTTAGTCCCATTCCGCTATGGATTTCTTCTTGCGAAACTCCTTCATCTCTAAAATATTCCTCATAGGTTTTATCTCCGATATGGCCCGGTTTTTTGCCACATGGCACCTTCTTTACTATAGAAAGATTCAGTAAAGATTCCAAATATCTTTCAGATTTTAAATAATTTTGTATAACATGTTTCATAATATCCTATTCCTTTTCATATTAGTGAAAAGTGAAAAGTGAATAGTGAGTAATATCCTGTTCTTTTCACTTTTCACTACTCACTGTGAATGTTTCAATATACTTCCTCTTTTACCTGCAGACCATCCGTGGACAGGATCTACGAAATAAAAATCACTGCCTGTGAGATAGAGGGAATTCTCTTTTTTCCACGTCAGACCTCCGTCTGTCGTAGACAGATAGCTTATTCCCAGGCCAAATAGTGCGTCTTTCCCGATACCCGTAACATGTCCGCAGTATTTATCTATAAATTGAATATTGTAAAGACATATAAATCCTTCGCTGTACTGTTTATTCCATGTAATGCCACCGTCAGTCGTATGAAAAATGGCCCATGTCAGTCTGCCGGCTTTTTCTGTTTCAAATCCTGTAATCCATCCGTTATCACGATCAATAAAATCCATGCCCGTTATTACGGCAAGGGCGTCTATATTCCGTCCTTCCCAGCTTTTACCTCCGTCTTTTGTATGAAGTATTTTTGCAGAGTACTCATTTTTACCGCTTTTTACCTGCAGGGAGAGCCATCCCCCAAGAGGGCTGATAAAGCTGAGTTGATTGGAAGTTCCCGATGCTTCAGTATCATATTTTGTCCAGACACCATCTGATGTAATATGGAATATTCTGCCGGATTCTCCTGAAGCCCAGGCATTATTTATATCTACCATATCAACTTCTTCGAAGTTTTCCGAATTTTTACCATCCTTCGTTTCCCATGTAATTCCTCCGTCCCTGGTAAGTAAGATGATTCCACGACATTTCCCTTTTTCCCATTTCTTACCGACTGCCCATCCCCTCATGGAATCTGCAAAATAAATGCCTTTCAAATCTGCCTGTGTATTGCTCTTTTGTTTTTTCCATGTTTCTCCCGAGTCAACAGTCTGTAAAATTATACCGTTGTCTCCTGCAATCCATCCGCTATTAAGATCTATAAAATAAACTCTGTTCAGGTCTTCTTCTGTTCCGCTTTCTTTCAATGTCCAGTCAGAACTGTATAATCTGGATACGTTATATACAGCTATCCCTGTTATAACAAAAAGGACAAGAAAAAATATAAGAATAGATAAAATAACCTTTCTGGATGTTAATACATTCCATGTTTTTCTGATAAATTTGGGACTGCTTTTTTGTTTTTCTACTTTTTCCAGTGCTTCCAGCATGGCTTTTGCATTTTTATATCTGAGAGAAATTTTATTATTTACAGCTTTCAGAACAATATGGTCAAGTGCAGGTGTTATACCTGATATGATGTTTTTTACAGGCTCAAGTTTAAAAGGAAGAGGTTTTTCACCTGTAAGGAGATGATGCATTGTCGCTCCCAGTGAATATATGTCGGAACGTGGTTCCGGTTCCCCCTGACATTGCTCTTCAGATATATAACCCAGTGTTCCTATGGCAGTTTTCTGTGTACGGCTCCCCTGATTTACTGTTCTCGCTATGCCAAAATCAATAAGCATTGCCCTGCCGTCTTTATGAATCATAATATTTGCCGGTTTCAGATCCCTGTATATTACAGGAGGGTTCTGATTGTGAAGATAATCCAGGACTTTCAAAATCTGTTTTGACCATTCGATGATTTTATCTTCAGGTAAACCTGGATTGCCTTCTTTATTCAGTATTGTTTCCAGGTCTTCTCCGTCTATAAAATTCATTACCAGATAATAGCGATTATTGGTGACAAAATAATCATAAACTTTCGGAAGATTTGCATGATCAAGACCTGCCAGAATCTTGGCCTCTCTGTAGAACCATTCCTTTGCGTCTTTCTGTCTCTGAAGATTTCCGGAAGGAGGAGACAGCTCTTTTATGGCACATATACTGTTTAATGTAATGTCCAGGCCTTTATATACGGAGCCCATACCTCCGCTTCTTATATGAGAGAGGATTTTATAGCGATTATGAAGTAATGTTTCTTCTGAAAGAGGGCCAGGAGGAAATAAGCCTTTTAATGGTGCCTGGCAATTACTGCAAATTTCAGCACCTTCTTCATTTCCGTTACCGCAATTATTACAGAAAAAAGACACAGTCCTGCCTCCCTGTTTGATTCGTGACGCGTGACGCGTGACGCGTGACGCGAGGCTTTCATTGACTATTTGAGTAAAAATAAAATTTAGATAATAATTATAACACAGGAATAAAGGAGAATCCAGAAAATTTATAGATGGTGGAGGGTGAAGAGTGAAGAGTGAAGAGTGAAGAGTGAAGAGTTTTATATAATTATTAGGAATGGAAATTTATTAGAGTAAGTACAAAAAGTAATGTCCGAAAAAGATTAAGTAGCTATTTACCTATTGCAAGTATATAGAGAAACTTTAGGACAAAACTTTTTAGAATTACTCTAATAGTCTCTTTCCTCGCGTCACGCGTTCCGATTTAATATATTTGAGACAGTTATTTAATTGTCATTACTTACTGGTCACTGTTAACCGGTCACTGAAAAATTTCTTCATCTGTAAGATAACATGCAGGATCTTCTTTCCAGGGATCTCCGTAAAAAACATCGGCTCTTACTCTCATTGAACCACCGCATATGTCCAGCCATTTACAGCGGGAACAGCGGCCTTTAATCAATTTTTTTCTGTCCTTGAGCCCTGCCATGAGAGGGGCTGACGTATCCGTCCATATGTTACTGAAAGGCTTATTTCTTACATTGCCGAAACTGTAATGCATCCAGAATTGATCTGCATGAACTTCTCCCGTGAAATCTATACAGGCAATGCCCACACCTGAACTGTACATACCCCCTCTGTTCCAGGAAAGAAGTTTTAACGTTTCATGGGCTCTTTCCGTAAGCCCTTTCTCTAAAAGTTTCAGATAGACATATATTCCGTCTGCATGATTTGCCACTGTGAGTATATCCTTTGTAATTCCTCTTTTATGAAAATCTTCTGTTCTCTTTATAATAATATCCAGTGCATCTCTTGTTTCTCCGTGGGAAAGATCATCTCCTGAAATCTTCCGTCCCCTTCCCGAATAGGCAAGATGATAAAAACATGCCCTCTCTATATCTTCTGCTTCTATAAAATCAAAAATTTTTTCCAGATCTTTATAGTTATGCCCTGTAAGGGTAAGACGGAGTCCTACTTTTTGACCGGCAGACCGGCAGTTTCTGAAACCTTTAACAGCTTCTTTGAATGCACCTTTAGAGCCGCGAAACCTGTCATTTACTTCTCCTATGCCGTCAAGGCTTATACCTGCATAGGTAAAGCCTGATTCTTTTATTTTTTTTGCCACACTTTCCGTTATCATAGTTCCATTTGTTGAAAGGGTTGGTCTGAGGCCGAGGGAAGCGGCATAATCTGCAAGTTCAAACAGATCATGTCTCATAAGAGGTTCTCCGCCGGAAAACAATATGGCAGGAACGCTGAAATCTGCCAGGTCTTTTAATAGAATTTTTCCTTCTTCTGTGGTAAGTTCACCTGTATATGCTTTATTATGGGAATCCGTATAACAGTGAATACATCTCAGGTTACATGTTCTGGTAATATTCCATACGGTAACAGGTTTTCTTTCAGAAGCATGTGCCGGGATTGTTTCACTTACAGTGGAAGATTGGCCATGAAAATTCTGACCGTATCTTATTCTGTCTCCGCTGCTTTTTTCTCCGCAGTATAATTTACTTATATTAATCATTTTTTTACCTTTCTGTGTTGTAACAATAATTATTAAAGTGAAAAGAATAGGACAGTTATTCACTACTCACTACTCACTCATCTATAATACTTCTTTTTTTATCTTTTTCTCCCTTTAATATTATTGCAGGAAATTATGGTATAATTATAGTTAGTTTCATCACAATCCATAATTAAAGTAATTTTAACTAAATATTCCCGGAGTAATTATCGTGAGTCGTGAGTTGTGAACCGTGAGTGGAAGATTGTCTTTACTACTCACGATTCACGATAATTCTAATAAGTTATGAAATACACTATATTTAAAATTCATTTGTTAAGGAGGTACTTTTTATGGAACAAAAAAAACTACCTGCATTTTTAAATTTTATAGATCTTAAAACCACTGGTATACTCTTTCTTATGTTTATTATTTGTGCTATCTTCTGGAACACACCTTTAATATATCCGATAAAACTATTTGTTGTCATACTCCATGAGTTCAGTCATGGCCTTGTAGCGGTAATCACAGGGGGACAGATAGACAGAATTGAAATAGACTATCGTGTGGGAGGAGTCTGTTATTTCAGAGGAGGAAACGCCTTTCTCTCTGCCTCTGCCGGCTATCTCGGCAGCATATTCTGGGGCGGTTTAATTCTCATTCTTGCTGCAAAGACTAAATATGATAATATCATGGGAATGATTATTGGTGCTTTTTTAGTAATCCTTTCTATTTTATATGTAAGAAATATGTTCGGCTTCTTTTTTACTCTTCTCTTCGGTATAAGCCTGATTATTATTTCTTATAAGGCCAGTAATTATATACTGGATCTTGTTATGAAATTTCTCGGCATGACAAGCTGTCTTTATGCCATAATAGATATAAAGGAAGATCTTATAAGCAGAACCAATATAGGAAGTGATGCAGATTATATAGCACAGTCTCTCGGATGGCAGAAGTTGTCCGTTCCCATAGGAATTATCTGGATATTTATAGCTCTTCTTTCATTCTGTATATTTCTTTTTATAGCAGGTAAAAATAACAGAGAGAAGAAAAATTAATATAATTTGTGAAGGGTGAAGGGATTTATAACCACACTTCACTCTTCACTGTTTTGCTGACTTCTGATGGCTATAAATTATTCCCCTATTTCTATCCCCCAGTTATCAAGTGTGCCAGTATTATTTTTAACTGTGTCTGCTATCTTTAATGTCCAATCTCCACCGGCATTTTTACCTCTGAAAGCTGTAAGGTGTTCCTGAGGCTTGAATTTTCCGGAAAATGGAGGCACTCCATCGATAATCCATATCAGAGCCTGTTCGTCGAAAATAGTATTTACAAAATTCCGGATATCATCTCCAGAGAATTTACCTACGCTGTCAAAAATGGTAATCTGCGTCTTATCAGGCCCTGTAAGATAAGCGGTAAGATCGGGATCGGAAGGATGAGTAATATTAATTATAACCCTCACATCGGCTACAGTATCTGTATTACTTACTCTTATAGTGGATGTAATTCCCTCCGGATCATTGTCAGGTACTGGCAGATTTACATCTCCTGAACTGAAACTCCGATATGAAGGAGTATAAAAACCTTCGACCGTGGCCTCGGTGAGACTGCCTGATTTAACATCCAGAGGAGTTTCTTTGAGTTCTCCTTTGAAAATATCAAAAGCTTTTACTCTATAGGAACCGGAAAGAATTGAATAAAAGTAAGCCACCCCGTTTTCATTTGTAACACATGGAGCTATCATTTTATTATTACTGTCAAATAGAACCAGGGATAGTCCCGTACGCGGAGGGACTGTAGAAACTTTTATTTTCCCGTATTTGCCGGGAAGAACTGTTCCCAGAGCTTTTTCAATGTCCGGTTTTCCCCATCCTGTGTTTTTATCCCAGCCGGCAGTTTCAAGATCTGCAGCAGTCTGTTCCAGCTGGCTTTTTACTTCATCAGGTGTTAATTCAGGATGGGCTGACAGTATAAGGGCACATACTCCTGCAACAAATGGTGTTGACATAGAAGTTCCACTCAGATAAGCATATCCGTTTTCTAAAAATGTTGAATAAATGTAGTATCCGGGGGCAGATATGGAAATATGATTTCCTGTAGTAGAAAAAGAGGTTTTACGATCATAGGCGTCGATTGCACCTACAGCAATTACTCCCTGGTTTCCTGCAGGAAATTCAACCTGAGTATTCCCATCGTTTCCCATTGCCACAACAATTGTTATATTGTTTTCCAGGGCTTTTTGAATGGCATCGAATATAGTTTGTGAATATGTATAAAATCCAAGGCTCATACTTATTACTTTCGCACCATGTAATCTTGCCCACTCTATCCCTCTGGCTATTACATCATTACTACCCTGTCCGCTATCCAGGACTTTTACCGGCATTATCTTACAATTCCAGGCAACACCGGCTATACCATTCCCATTATTACCTTTCGCCGCAGCTATACCGGCACAATGAGTTCCATGGCCATCGTCATCGCTGTTTTCTGTTCCGCTCAGGCCTTTATTATGACAGATGTCATAACCTTTTACCATTTTTCCGGAAAATTCGCTGTGCCGGCCATCAACGCCTGTGTCAAGTATTGCGATAATAAGATCAGGGTCACCGCGGTTTATATTCCATCCTCCTTCGGCCATGCAATGCTGAGGAGCATATTGCTTATTATAGAAGGTATCATCAGGAATAATACAGGTATGGCATTTATAATTAGGTTCTGCATAAACTATTCCATCGGAATTTCTTAAATTTTCTATTGATTCTACTATGGATTTTCCTGAAGGTATAAGAAGTGTTAAATAGAGATCCTCTCCTATTGTAAATTTATCTATTAACGTTCCTCCTGAACTTTTAACAATATCTTCAGCTAATAAGCCTTTTTTATATCGAACAATTATTTCTCCTTCTTTATGGGGGCCGAGTTTTTCATCACTGTCAGGGAGAGCCATAGGATCAGAGAGGGTATTTTTTATTTGAGTGATTTCCTGCTGAGGTGTTATTCCGACATGACTGTTTCCACAGCCTGTAAGGAATGATAAAATTATTAAAAAAGTAAAGATTATAATAGTTGTTCTCATAGCCACAGTCCTTTCTTTTATGGTCTCGTAGTAAATGTAAATCGACCGTTATTGGCTCCTATCATGTCAAGTCTGGGACTGGAAAAAGCAAGATATCCGTATTCAGAATTTGAACCACAGGCCATGGCATCTATATCCCATTGATAAACAGTATTTACCTGGAGCCTGCCCGGCGGTACAGTCACAGATGTTTCACTGGAGCTATTACTGGTAATGGTTGTCTTCCATGTTTTTACATCGTTTCCATTCTGTTCCAATATATATACTTCATATTCTCTTTTTTCTCCCACAGGATTATTATAAGACCAGGAAAGGACCGGCATGGTTGATACCAGATCATTATCAGGAGAAAAGAGATTGACTTTAAACACATCCAGAATTGTTAATTGAGGAGAAGTTGAACTGGTTGGCCCTGTTCCTCCCGAATTATAAGTGGTAATCTGATAATAAAGGGTCTGTCCCGGTTTTGTAAAGGCAGGATCCCAATCTGTAAAGCTATAATCCTTCTGATCCGGCGTCCCGGGCACAGTTATTCCTGCAGGACTGAAAGGCCCTGTCTGATCGGTGGCTCTGGATATTTTATAACCGGAAGCTTCTTCCACTCCGTTCCAGTTAACCACAACAAAACAGCTTGCTTCAGCGGGTATGGCCGATAATTCTATTAATTTCCCTCCCGGAAGAATTGCTTTGCCTTTACCCTTCCCGGCTGCTTCCCCGAAGGTATAAGACTGGGCATATACACTATCGGGAGCTTTCGAAGGAGGAGCCATGCCTGATGATGATCCTTTTAAAGCTATAGTGATTTCAGAAATATTATTATTTTCATCACAGGCATATATATTTATATATGTTCCGTCAGGTGGAATTAAAGATGGAGCCAGACTGGTGGTTAAATAAGACTGATCCCTGACTGATATATAGGGAACGGCGTATTTATTCCCCAGATTGAACTTTATAAGCTTTATATCATTATCGCCCTGAACATTAACTCTTATATTTTTCGTAATATCTATAACTTCTCCGTCACTTATACCGGAAATATCTATCGCAGGAGAAGTTTTTCCCCAGGAAGGATTTATAAGGGGCATTTCGAGCATATTAATAGTGGTTGTAGCGCCGGAAGCTACTTTAACCGACTGGGCTTTCGATTCTCCGTATCCTTCTTTGGTAAGAATAACAGTATAAGTCCCTGCGGGTAAGGTAATGGAAAAATTACCTTCAGAATTCGTAGTGGTCTTTTGACCTGTTTCTTTAATGGTAACAATGACAGAAGAGAGAGGTGAGCCATGTTCGGAATCTGATACTATACCTTCAATTTTTGCATTTCCCTGCGGCGTTGGAATTGGAATAGTATTTATATTTTCACCGCAGCCATATAGTAACATACCTGAGAAAAATAAAGTAAGTAATAAGTACAATAATTTTTTCAATATATGTACCTCCTTAAAAAACCTTTATAGTGTGTTTCATAACTTATTAGAATTTAATTAGAGTGAATAGTGAATAGTGGGTAATGTCCTATTCTTTTCACTTTTCACTTCTCACTTTTCACTCCTTCTTAATCATGCATTGTTATGAAACTAACTATAATAAAAACCTTTAATTTTAATTTATTACTGACCTGAGCATAAGCATTTAATAAAGGTCTTCCTCCCGTCACGCGTTACGCGTAACGCGTGACGGGAGCATATATTTATTATTTATGCTCACCTCAGTAATTTAATTAAATTTATTAAATTTGTTTTATTCTATATTAACCAAGGAAATTCCTGTAACGCTGGATATTCTTAAACATGGGTATGGCCATCATAGCCGTAACAGGATGTAAATTATAGTTTATTTCATAACTTATTGAATTTAACTAAATCGTGAGTCGTGAAGACAATCTTCCACTCACGATTCACGACTCACGACTCACGATAATTCCTCTATTTATTGAGGAATTTTACTGAAAACTGTAAATTAATTTTATTTAACATATTTTTAACATGTTTTTATTGAATTTACTTTTCTCCGGTAATATAATATATGTGTCTGTTTGACAGAAAATTTTCACAGGGAGGTTCCTCATTATGTCTTCTATAGATAAATTAAATCTTACGTCTGCCGTTAATTCATATCAACAGGTGAAATCCGGGAAATCTTCCGGAGGTGATTTAACGGGCCAGATAAAAGATGGTTTTACAAGATCAGAATGTGTTTCGAGTCCTGAAATATCAATGAAAAGTGCCGTTGAGAATCTGAGAAAACAGGATCATGCAGATCCTTTCAAAGATGCGAGAGATGTTCATGAAAAACTTAAAACCCTGAAAGGCCCTGCAAGGGAAGCATTCATAAAAGAATTCAGAGAGAAAAATGCAGGCAAGATATTTGCGGCAGTCCACTGGCATGATCATCAGCCTGTCTATCGTCCCGGTGTTCATCCCACCGATACGCCTGAATATATGCAGGTCGTTATGGCAGGAGGAGATGCGGATAACAGAAGAATAGTATATAAAGACGGCGAAGCTTTCCCCATAGATGAAATGAAAAACAGGCCTGAATTTCCGTCTTTCGGCACACAGGTTTCTTTTTCCGGTTCCCTTATGGAAAATATGGATAAAACGGCGGAAAAAGGTATGTGGCCCGGTAAAGACTGGGGAGCTCATTATAAAAATTTGAGGCACGAAACAGATACTACTCTCGGAAATGAAAGACTTGATTTTGTCAATTTCGGTTACCATCATCCCCTTATGGGCCTTATTGCTACGGGGCATGATGATAAGGGCATAAATCTTGATAAGGATATTCTCTTACAGATTCAGATGCATCAGCTCGCCGTGTTAGAACATTTCGGCGGCCCCATCTCTAAAGGTTTCTTCCCGCCTGAAATGGCTTTCTCGGAAAGGATGATACCTGCTCTGAACAAAGCCGGTATAAAGTGGACAGAAGTGGATAATATCCATTTTGACAGGGCGAATTTAGATTATAACAATCCTGCTGACGGTCTTGCTCCTCCCAATAAAGGTGATAAGAGAAATCCGGGAACACATAGTTATGAAACACTTCCCAATGATCTTGCCAAAAAGCATCTTGTATCACCTGATGCATTGAGACCCCACTATACAAAACATATAGATCCTGCCACAGGACATGAAGAACTCATGGTTGTAGTCCCAGAGGAGAGATCCCTTTCTTCTTATATACAGAAGGATCGTGACGGAGGAAAGATTCAGGAGGTAATAAATAAATTCGATCAATATAATACTGACCCTGCCCATCCTCTCCTTGTACTTCTTGCATCGGACGGAGATAATAACGGCTCAAACAGCGGAGAATTTCACAGGAATGTTCCCATAGATATTGCAACCAGATATCCAGGCAGGGTTGTTCTTACCACTATAGAAGATTACCTGGAAATATATCCTCCTGAGACACCGAAACTTGTAAGTGATAAAGACGGTGTCAAAAAGTACGAGGGAGGAGATGTTATACATGTAGAAGACGGTTCCTGGTGGGGTGCCAATCTCGGTGATCCGCAGTTCTCAAAATGGATAGATCCTCCTCAATATGCAACAATCCATTATTCACCGAAAAATAACTCATGGGCCTCCATTATAGCTGCAAAGAATGCGGTTCTTACTGCAGACAGTCTCCAACCGGCAGGTAATACACAGGAAAGCATTAAAAATATTACTACAGGTCAGGGAAATAATGTGGAAAAAGCGTGGCATAATCTTACTATATCAGAGACTTCCTGTTATGAATACTGGGGGCCTGACAATCAGCTGTCCTATTCTTCGGTTGATGCAGCCAATAAGGCTATAGAAAATGCTCAAAAGGTAATAGAAAGTCATGGAGGAGAAGATAAAATAGGTCCTACGGTATTTCAGCCCATGCATTATCCCTATAACCCGAAAGGTAATGTAAATCTTCTTACCTATGTCTATGACATAAATGACGTAAAATCAGTAAAAGTAAAATATCGTTATGATGACAGCGGAAGTGTGGATACGCCGAAAGACAGTATGTTCGAAGGGCCGGGAGTAAAACCTTTCAGTGAAGAAATTTCTATGGAAAAGAAAGAGTTTCCTGAACTTGCAAACAAGCCTCCTGTCTTTGTTCCTTCTAAAGCAAGAGCAGACATATATCAGGTGAATCTTGAACCGGATATCCCGGAAGGTAAAGACGGTGCACTCATACAGTATTATGTAGAAGCAGAAGACGGTAAAGGAAATGTTACCCGTTCCCCTCTGCAGCATGTATATGTAGGAAGTCCTTCCACTCTCAATCCTGACGAGACTACAAATGATGAACTTCATAACCAGTTGAAATCGGGTAATGCGAGTGCTATGGCAGATGCCATTACCTTTATATTCACCACAGGCAGAAATGATGTAAATATCTTCAATCATGCCTTCTTCCGTCTTGAAGAGGCAGATAATAAACTCCTGACAAATCTTGAGAATCTGGCAATAAAAGAGAAGATAAAACTTTCAGGGGAACCGAAATTCAGAGACGAATATATCAATCGTCTGGATAAACACCTTGTGAAAGAAGAGAATGTGGCTAAATTAAAAGGCCAGCCTCATCTTTCCTATTATATGTCCCATCCTCTGGCAAATCAGGCGTCTGATCCCAGAGTGGCAAGAATTTTAGCGAAACTGTCATAATCTATAGAGGGGTAAACCCCTTTATATTACTATGGAAAGCACATAAAAATCTCTATAAAGAAAATCCGATTATAAAGGAACTACCTGATGGAGAAAGGTTTACTGAGGTGAGCATAAATATATCTGCTCTCGTGACGCATAACGCGTAAGGAATGGAAATTTATTAATTAGTCTCTTTCCTCGCGTCACGCTTTACGCGTCACGATTTAATATATTTGAGACAGTTATTTAATTGTCATTATTACATGCTTATGCTCAGATCAGTAATTTTATATAAATAATGAAAACAGGTGTATTGAATCATCCCGGTTATAAATTAATAGATGAAATCAAGTGGATTTCAGAAAATGGCTTTGATTTTATAGATCTCACTATAGAACCTCCCGGCGCCTATGAGTTTGATGTGAAAGAAGTTAAATCATTACTGGAGGATTTTAATCTTGAAGCAGTAGGCCATACAAATCCCTTTCTTCCATTTATTTTTCCTGTAAAATCAATAAGAAAAGCCTGTATGGATGAATTTAAGACTTATATAGATATATTCAATCAACTCGGTATAAAACTTATGAATATTCATCCTTCTTATAATGCTCCTCAGATGCCGGATGAAGATAAAATAAAAGAGAATATAGAATTTTTCAGGCATATCAGTGAATTATGTAAGGCAGTCGATATGACTCTTATGGTTGAAAATTTTATGAAACCTTTCGATAGCCCGGCAGTATTTGAGAGAATTTTTGTTGAAATTTCTGATATAAAAATGCATCTTGATGTAGGACACGCCAATATATGTCAGGAAAAAAATCTTACCAAAAGTTTTTTCAGTAAATTAAGTGATAAAATAGTTCATCTCCATTTTTCTGATAATAAAGGCTTCCATGATGACCATCTCCCTTTAGGTTGCGGTAATATAAACTGGAAAAATATAATAAAAATAATAAAGAACTCAGGCTATGATAATACAATAACACTTGAAATATTTTCTCCTCACAGGGATTATCTGCTGCTCAGCAGAGATAAACTTAAAAAATGGTGGTAATGATTTTTATACAGATCTGTAATGGGTAATATGCGATTTGTAAAACCGTTACGCAATAGTGTTTTTTACGTCATGTAGTTTTCACTCTGAATATTCTGTGACATATTTTTTTTATTCTATATGGAATCATACCATTTATCTAAATAATTTGTGTTATAATTTGATTGAATGAGTTAGGAATGGAAATTTATTAATAGTCTCTTTCCTCGCGTCACGCGTCACGCGTCACGCGTCACGATTTAATATATTTGAGACATTTATTTAAATTTCATTCCTTAATGACATTTCAGGCAGGTGAAATAAATCATGGGCAGTCTTATAGTCCTCGCTCTTTTTATTATAAGCGTGTGGGCATATATTAAAATAATGAGAGCCAGGGAAGAAAAGGAGGATTATACTCCTGTGGAAAGTAATGATGAAAATGCTCCCGATTTCAGCCCTTACCTTGCGGAAAGGATCGGCATAGAACAGGAGGACGAAGAGGAAGAAGAGAGAAGTTATGATGGAATTATAGAGTATTGACGACAGGGATTTATATGAGAATCGTAACGCGTAACGCGTAACGCGTGACGGGAGGAATAAATTCTCATATTTCTTTGTGACCAAACAGGTCATGGTTGTTTGGGGGGGAATTTCTGGGATTAAGAGGATTGGTAATTTGACTCCCAATTTTGATTAACTCTTCACTTTAATTATGTAATGGAAGATACGTTATTACCACTCACTTTTCACTACTCACTTTTCACTATTCACTATTTGTTACTCTCCTGTTACTTTCTTTTTATCTTTCTTAATTTTATATTATTCCTGTACATGGCATAAGTTTTGCTATATCATTGAGATGGAGGCAGGAAAAAGAATTTGTATGTTGAACATTTCCTGTATCCATCCTTACGGGAGTGTTAAGGATGATTGCTATTGTTAAAAGTGGAGTTTTGCAGGGAGTAGACGCCTTTATGGTAGATGTAGAAGTTGATATAAGTCATGGATTACCGGCTTTTAATATAGTAGGTCTGCCGGATATGGCTGTAAAAGAAGCAAAAGAAAGGGTACGGGCGGCAGTTAATAACTCTGATTTTAGATTTCCTTCTAAAAGGCTGACTATAAATCTGGCACCGGCAGATATAAGAAAAGAAGGTCCTTCTTTTGACCTGCCTATAGCCATGGCAACTCTATCTGCTCTTGGCCTTGTGGACAGCAAAAAACTCGAAGATTTTGTTATAACAGGGGAATTGTCTCTCGACGGAGCTATAAGACCTGTCAATGGAATTCTTTCCATTACAGTTATGGCAAAAAAATTCGGTAAAACCAGAGTAATGGTTCCTTTTGAAAATGCGCATGAGGCATTGCTTGTACAGGGATTGAAGGTGATCGCTCCTTCAACTCTTAAAGAAGCGGTAGACATGATAAATTCAGGCAATGGCGAATATCATATGATTTTTGAACATAAGGATATTCAATCTGAATATAAGCCTGATTTTTCCGAAGTAAGGGGGCAGGAACATGTAAAACGTGCTCTTTTAATAGCAGCTTCAGGAGGGCATAATGTTCTTATGATAGGCCCTCCGGGAAGTGGTAAAACTATGCTGGCAAGGAGAATTCCTTCTATATTACCTCCTATGAGTCTGGAAGAAGCTATGGAAGTAACAAAAATATACAGTGTGTCAGGTTTGCTGAATAAGAAAAATGCCCTGATAACAGAAAGGCCATTCAGGGCACCTCATCATACTATAAGCAGTGCAGGTCTTATAGGTGGTGGCAGTTACCCCAGACCGGGAGAAGTAAGTCTTGCCCATCATGGTGTCCTGTTTTTAGATGAACTCCCCGAATTTCGACGGGATATTATTGAATTATTGAGACAGCCTTTAGAAGATCGTAAAGTTACTATTGCAAGAGCTCTTATATCTCTGACTTATCCGGCTGATTTTATGTTGATTGCTTCTATGAATCCGTGTCCATGCGGTTTTTATTCTGATACCGTAAAACCATGTTCCTGTACCGGTTCGCAGATAAATAATTATTTAAAAAGAATTTCCGGCCCTTTGCTGGATAGATTTGATATTCATATTGAAGTGCCAAGAATTGATACCAATCAAATTCTGTCTTCTATGTCTCAGGATGGATCAAATTTAATGAGAGAGACAGTGGTGAAAGCACGACAGATACAGTATAAGCGTTTTTTCCGTAAATCCATATTCAATAACGCTGCTATGACAGGGCAGGATGTGTACAGACACTGTACCATGAATGAAGATATAAGAAAGATTTTAAAGCAGGCTATGGACAGATTGGCTTTCAGTGCCAGAGCCTGTCATAGAATTTTGAAACTTTCCAGAACCATAGCAGATCTGTCAGGCAGGGATATTATATCTATTGAAGATGTGGCTGAAGCCATACAGTATAGAAGTGTTGTAACAAAATTCTGGAATTAAGCAATTGTTTTATCCTCGCGTAACGCGTCACGCGTCACGCGTTACGATATAGAAGTGTTGTAACAAAATTCTGGAATTAAGCAGATGAGATTACACTCATATGAACCAATCCTCGCGTCACGCGTCACGCGTCACGCGTTACGGGTTTTATAAATTAAGGAGGATTTAATTTGAACAGGAAATTTTTAGCGTTAGTTACAGGGTTGATATGTTTCATTCTTTATTCTACAGTCATGGCAAAATCTCTGGAAGATTTGCTGAATGATTTGAAAAGCAATGATAGTACCATACGTTATCAGGCTGCACTGGAACTCGGAAAACTCGGAGATCAGAATGCAATTCCCCCTTTAATGGAAGCTATGGGAGATAAAGATAAATATGTTCGTTACTGGGCAATTTCTTCGCTTGGCGACCTGAAGGCAAAAGAAGCTGTACCTGCCCTTGTAGAAAAGTTAAATGACGAAGATGAACTGATTCGCTACTGGGCCGCTATAGCTCTTGGCAGAATCGGAGATATAACTGCTATTAAACCTATAGATGATGCCTATCGCATTGAAAAGGTGCTGAATACAAAAATAGGTATGGAAATAGCACTGGATAAATTAAACTGGATAAAAAAGCAGAAAGAAGCCGGTATGGCTACTCCTGTTCCTGAATTCACTCCTGTCCTTTCTATTTCACCTGTACCGGCAGGGACAGAAATAGCGGCACCGACTCCAGCAGAACCGGTGGCAACTCCTGTGATCCCCTCTGCAACAGAGAGACCGGAAGTGACACAGTTACCTGCTGATGTGGCAGGTGCCATAGCCAGTCTGGATGACGAAGACCCTTTGATACGTAAAGGTGCAGCCTTTTCTATCGCTAAATTTGGAGCAAAAGCTGCAACAGGAGCTCTTATAGAAACATTATCTGTTGAAAATAACAGAGATGTTCAGATTGAAATAATAAAAACTCTCGGTAAATTGAGTGCCAGAGAAGCACTGGATATATTATCACAGTTTACTATGAGCCAGGATGAAGGCATAAGAATTGCAGTGGCAGGGGCATTTAAAGACATAAGAGATCCTGCATCTCTGCCTTCTGTTATAAAATTACTGACCGATTCCAGTGCGTCAGTGAGAAAAATAGCTACTGATACTGTTGGAATTATGAAAGACAGGCAGTCAATTTCCTATATAGTTCCTATGTTAAAAGATAATGATATATTTGTAGTGCAGTCTGCCATTACGGCTCTTACAAAAATGAATTCCAGTGAAGCTGTGCCGGAATTTATTCTCTTATTAAAATCTCAAAACAAAGAAATCGCTCAGAGTGCAGCTTTTGCCCTGGGTAAATCCGGTGATATAACGGCAGTCGAACCTTTAATTGACGCTCTTGATGATAGTCATGACGGTTTAAGAGCAGGAGCCGTTTTTGCCCTCGGAAAACTCGGTGATAAAAGGGCTCTGCAGCCCCTTATTCTGGCTCTTAAAGATAAATACTGGAATGTCCGTTACTGGGCGGTTACTGCTCTCGGAGAACTGAAGGATCCTTCTGCAATAGAACCTCTTATGGCTGCCTATCAGGTAGAGCCCGATGCAGATATAAAGAAAGCTATGGAGGAAACTATAAAAGCTCTCAATAAAATTTTAAAATAAAAGTAGTGAACAGGCACTGCCTGTTCACTACAGGTTATTCTCACATAACCTTTACATAGACTTTCCTGTTTCTCGGGCCGTCAAATTCACAGAAAAATATTCTCTGCCATGTTCCCATTACAGGTTTTCCGTCTTCTATTATTATATGCTCCGATGAACCTACAAGACTCGTCTTTATATGTGCATCAGAATTACCTTCCATATGAAGGTATTGCTCTCTCACAGGTATAAGTTTATTCATTGTATCAGTAATATCGCTTATTACTGCAGGATCTGCTCCCTCATTAATTGTAACACCTGCTGTTGTATGAGGTACGAAAACGACACAGATACCATTTTTTATACCGCTTTTTTTTACTACTTTTTCCACTTCACTGTCTATATTTATCATACAGACCCTTGAAGGGGTACTTACTGAAAATGTTTCAAACATGTTTTTTTATTATCCTTTCTTCTGACTTTTTTGTGACAAACTTTTTGTCGTGATTGTTCTATCTATAATCATTGCTGCTCTCGTGACGCGTAACGCGTTACACATGACGGGAGGAAGACCTTTATTACATGCTTATTCTCAGGTCAATAAACAGCCAGATGATCACCGGTCACTGGTTACTGCTCACTGATCACTGTTTTTAAGTTCTTCCCTGACAAATTCTCTAACCATATCGTCTTTATCGTCGAGTGCTATTTTTAAAGCTTCTCTGTCTTTTGTGGCAAGAGTTTCTGCTGCAGCAAGCCTTATATCAGGGTCTTTATCATTTTTTAATGTATGACAGAGTGTTTCTGTAACCATATCATTATCTATCAGTTCAAGTGCCGATATGGCAGTTTTTCTGACGATTTTATTTTCATCTTCCGAAAGGGCTTTACATAATGGTTTTATTATAGCTTCTCCTCCTATTTCCTGAAGAGCCAGTATGGCTTCTTTCCTTACAGATGGCTCCGGGTCATTTGAGAGCATGGTTTCAAGCGGCTCTATTCCTTCCTCTATACCCATTTCTCCCAGTGCAATGGATGCACTGGCCCTTACTGCAGGTTCACTGTCATTTATTGCTGTGATTATTACAGAAAAAGCACTGTCTTCCCGAAATTTCATAAGAGACATAATGGCACTTCTTTTTACTCTCCAGCTTTCATCATTGTCCATTATGTTCTTCAGCAATGTTAAGGATTCTTCAGATGCTATTCCGCCTATGGCAGTCGCTACGGAACACCTTACAAGAGGATTTTCATCTTTCATGGCTTTTTTCAGGGTATCCATAGACTTCTCTTCTCCTATTATTCCGAGTGCCAGAGCTATATTCATTTTTACATTCGGATCTTCTTCTTCTTCCATTATTTGACATAATGGTAAGAGAGAGCGTCTATCTCCTATTTCCCTGAGTGCAAAAGAAGCGTTTCTTTTGATTTCAAGATCTTTAGAACGGGCAGCTTCTATAAGAAGAAGGAGATATTGATCCTGCTCGGATGATGATAAATCTCCGTAGGCAGTGGTAATCTTGAAAGGTTCTCCGCTGATCAGATTTGTCCATGTTATGGATTCCATGCGAACCTTCAGGAGCGAAGATGTAGTTCTGAATTTCTGTTCTTTAAAGAGAGTTTCTTTTATATTGCCTCTCCTGCTTGCCATTATAATTACTGCCAGAATGACGAATAGTATAAGGTAAGGTATTATAAATAAAAAAGACGACCTGGGATAATTAATGAGTTTTTCTTTACCTTTAAGTAATGCAATAACCTTTTCTTTTTCCGATACAGGAAGAATATAATATTTGAGTTTTCCTTTTTCTCCGCCTGTAATTACAACAATACTGTTCTTTCCTATTTCTATGGATTTTATTATATTTTTATCTGCCAGAACGGTAAAATCTTCATAGTTTATAACGGTATAGTTATTATAAGAATGATAGATATAGTAACCGAGAAATGCACCAATAGATATGAGTAAAATACACAGGGTAATATTATTATTTAAAAATTTCAATTTCATCGGAAAATCTCCTTGATTATATGGAAATCATAAATAGAGACACTTAATAAAGCTCTGTTCCTGAGTTATTATGAAACTGATTATAAAGGATTTATTAAATTAAAATAGAAATTCAAAATTTATTATATCAGATTTATTTCTGAATTACTATAGGACTTTGAATGTTGATGAATATATCATTACATTTGCAAACAGTGGTAAAT
>JBEHWO010000036.1:0-28805 GCA_040217695.1 Vulcanimicrobiota bacterium
AAGGTAAAACAGATTTTGAACTCCCATGGCCGGTAGAAGAGGCGAAAGCCTATAGAAATCATGATCGTGAGGTTATGGAGAAAAATATTATTAAGAGGCATATAATAGAACCGACTCAAAAGGCCGATGGGACAAGAATAATTACCGATACAAATAAAATACCTCTTGTAGATAAAGAAGGATATGTATATGGAATACTCGGTGTTTATGATGACATAACGGAAAGAAAAAAAGCTGAAGAAGAAATAAAACAGTTCTATCATACCCTTAATTCAAGCCTGAATGAAATTTATATATTTGATAAAGAAACATTTCTTTTTAAATTTGTGAGTGCAGGTGCTCTGAAAAACCTGGGATATACAATAGAAGAGATTAAACATATGACACCTGTTGATATAAAACCGGATTTTAATATGGATTCCTTCAAGAAAATTATCTCTCCTTTACTTTCCGGAAAAAAAGAAAAGATTATCTTTGAAACAAGACACAGACGTTCCGACACAAGTATCTATTATGTAGAGGTCCACCTGCAAATTTACGAAGAGAAAAAAGAATTTCTGGCATTTATACTCGATATTACAGAAAGAAAGAAGCTGGAAGCACAGCTTATTCAGTCCAGAAAAATGGAGTCAGTAGGAAGGCTCGCAGGCGGTATAGCCCATGATTTCAATAATATTCTCGCCATTATCCTGGGACACGGGGAAATAATGGAAGAAGAAATGCCTCAGGGAGCTCCTTTCCGCCAGGAAGTAAATACAATAATCAGAGCCGCAAAGAGAGCAAAAGATCTCACGAAACAGCTTCTCGCCTTTGCAAGAAAACAGACAATGGCGATGAAAAGTGTGAATCTTAACAGTGTAATTACAGAGTTTGAGAAAATACTCAGAAGAACTATAAGAGAAAATATAAAGATTGAAATGAACCTTTCGCCGTCTGTGAAAACTATTAAAGGTGACGAAGGGCAGATAGAACAGATAATACTTAACCTTTCTCTCAATGCACAGGATGCCATGCCTGAAGGAGGAGTACTTTTAATAGAAACAGAAGAAGCCCTGCTGGATGAAGAATATGTAAAATCTCATGAAGAAGTAAGGCCGGGCATTTATACTATGATGGTAATAAGTGACACAGGTGAAGGTATGTCTAAAGAAACCCTCGGAAAAATCTTCGATCCTTTCTTTTCAACAAAAGAGCTGGGAAGAGGTACCGGTCTCGGACTTTCTACTGTCTACGGAATCGTAAAACAGCATATGGGACATATAAATGCCTACAGTGAACAGTGGAAAGGCAGTAACTTCAGGGTCTATTTCCCTGTAATGGAACAACAGGATACTGTTACAGTAAAGACAACGGAACAGAGCAAACCATGCAGTGGTAATGAAACAATTCTGGTAGTGGAAGATGAAGAACATGTAAGGCATCTTGCCTGCGCAATACTGAAGAAATACGGATATAAAGTATTTGAAGCATCAGGCGGAGAAAGTGCTCTGAAAGTATCGGAAGAATACGTAGAAACAATAGATCTGTTAATTACAGATGTAATAATGGGCGATACAAACGGGAAAGAACTTTATGAAAGACTTTACGCCAAAAGGCCTGACATAAAAGTACTTTATATGTCAGGCTATACGGAAAATCTCATAGGACATCACGGAATACTCTATGAAGGAGTAAATTTCATACAGAAGCCTTTTTCTCTGAAAGATTTTGTACGTAAGGTAAGAAACGTTCTGGACTCATTTTCTGGAGAGTAACATATGTTTTGTTTCAAGATAACAGTTTATTATGAGAATCGTCACGCGTAACGCGTAACGCGTGACGGGAGGAACACATTCTCATATTTCGTTGTGACCGAACCGGTCATGGCAGTTACAGGATTTCGCTACAAAGAATTTATTCTCCCTTACCGTTCAGTATGAGTTCCATACCCTTATGAGCTTTTTCATTGGAAGGTTCTATTTGAAGTGCTTTATCAAAACAGAGGAGAGCCTCATCATATCTGCCGAGACCATAGAGGGAAGCTCCTTTATTGACCCATAACTTTGCACAGGAACCATTACGTTCCAGAGCTCTGTCAAAACATTCAATGGCTTCTTCATATTGACCTGATTTATTTAAAATAACGCCTTTATTATTCAATGCCTGTAAAAATTCCGGTTCAATATACAGGACTTTATCGTAACACTCAAGGGCTTCTGCTTCTTTTCCCAGGTTATAGAGAGAAATTCCTTTATTATAATAAACCCATGTAATGGCCGGGTTAATATTGATGACTTTATCATAACAGTTAATGGCACCCTGATAATTGCCCTGATTGAACAGCACCATGCCCTTCCCTCTCCAGCCGTTGACATTACGGGGATTAATAGTGAGAGCTTTATTGCAGTATTTCAATGCTTCTTCGTTCCTGTTAAGCTGTGCCAGGGCACAGCCTTTATTGGCCATGATATTATCATTATCAGGCTTGTATTTCAGAGCTTTATCGTAACAGGATATGGATTTTTCGAAATTTACCGCCCTTTCATCTGTTATGCCCATTTTATAATAAGCATTTCCTTTATTAAGCCATAAATCGGCAGATGACGGATCTTTTTCAAGGGCTCTATCGAAATATTTTAAAGCTTCTTCATATCTGCCCTGGTTATAGGCATGGAGACCTTTTTTATTCAATTCCTCAGCAGACTGAGCCGAAACAGAATAACATGTTATAAGCACAAACAGTAAAATATTTATTATATATTTCATAAATTTTCTTTCATGGATTTATATGAGAATCGTGACGCGTGACGCGTGAAATAGCATCTCATTCTTCGTTATGACCGAAACGGTCATGGCCGTTTTTATAACATTTTACTTCTATCGTCAAAATCACTGATGTTTTCTTCTTCCCTGGAAAGATTGAGCATTTCATGAAGCAGTTCTATACAATTATCACATACATAGATACCGTCAGGGCCGACAAAAATCTTTTCGACCTGTCCCTCATCTTCATGACAGAAAGAACATTTTATATTGTTCATAATAAGCCTCCTTTACCTGCTGCAGGAGCATAATAATTTTTATATT
Organism: Vulcanimicrobiota bacterium; assembly: GCA_040217695.1. Classification (GTDB taxonomy): domain Bacteria; phylum Vulcanimicrobiota; class SpSt-956; order SpSt-956; family JAKJGF01; genus CALARM01. The sequence continues at coordinate 3,067 of JBEHWO010000036.1, forward strand.
ATACTCAAATTTTATTTTTTTATCCAGTGAAAAATTATCAATGAAACAAATTTTATAAAAGTTTACATTTTTTTAACATAATTCTCCTTGCAATTTTCACATAATATATTATGATTTATTATGTAATATATTTCTTATTTGAAAGGATAACATATGTCATTAACAGTAAATCCCTTTCTTACAAAATCTGCAAAAAATGATCATATACCGGCAGGCAATACGAGAGTTAATGAAAAACCGGTTGACGAATGGAAATCAGAACTAAACACAGGACAGATCAGAGCATTTCAGGAAGATCTTACAAAAATGGATCTTTTAAAAAATATAAAAGAACGGGCAGAAAGAGCTGAAGTATTCGAAAAAACCCATCTCTGGAATAATACATCGGAACAGCCCATAACAGATTTTGTCAGAGAACTTTCAAATCAAACGGCAAATAGCCTTATGGAAAAAGCTGAACAGAACAAACAGCTTGTCATGGATACTGTTAATACAGGAGGCCCGCAGGGATTGACCTTTTCTGAGCTTGTAAAAAAAGGCGATCCCGATTATCACCTGAGGCCGAAAGTCCAGAAAGAACTTAAATATATTGACCCTGAAGCAGATGCCCATTTAATCAGAATGATAGACAGAGCTCCTGAAAGACTCATTCATGATATGCTCAGCTTCGGAAAGAAAAAGGTAAAAACAGAAAAGCCTGATTTTACCATTGGAAAAGAAAAACCTGTAAACATAGATGCCCTGTGCAATAAATTCATCAAAATAATTCAGGAAAATCCTGATATAAAACCGTCACTCGGACAGGAACACAGATGGTCTCCCGATGCGGAAAAATATATGAGCTACGGTAAAGGATTCTGGCAGAGAGTCGGCTCTTTCATGAGAGGAGAACAGGACTTCCCTGCCCCCACCCTGGGAGGAAGCAAACTGTTTATTATGCTTGCCTGCGGCCTTACTCCCTATCTTGCACAGACAGGTCAGGAAGAAAAACTGGAAAAGAAAATCCTGGAATATGATGATCGTTCCGTAAAAATTGATGATTTCTTCAGAGAAAGTTATATCCTTAACAGAGGCGACCTTTATCTGACTCTCCTTACTGCAGAAAATGTTCTTGGAAGGGATTTCTTCGATGCAGACAGGGCAAACAGACCTTTACAGAAAAAACTTCAATATATAAGAAACGACTCAAAACCTGAAGGTGATAACTTCGGCGCATGGTATCACTTTGCAGGTCTTGCCCTCTACAGCCTGGTAAGACCTGAATGGATGGCAAAAAGTGTGGCGGCAGTAGAGACATTCGGTTCTCTTTTTACAGAGAAAAAAGATAAACAGGAAAATCATATAAACAGAATGGGTGTGGAATTCGGTTCTAAATTAAAGAAAATGATTGAAGAAGAGAGCTGGAAAAATCCCCTTCCTCCGACGGCAGATACGGAATATATGACATTGAATGAATTTGCGGGAGACAAATAAATCTGGTAGTCCTAAATTTTTTTTAAAATTTTATCAATCTCAGAAACCATAATTTATTCCTACTATATTATAATATTAACAATTATCGTTACATAAAATCTATGACCTCATATTAGAATATTCGTAGTTAAAGGCTGATGTGACCTGCCATTGTTATATTGAAAGCTTTTCAGCATATTTATATGAAATTTCTTCGCCTATTTCAGTTTCTTTATAACCGTCTTCCTGATGGGAAAATTCACTGATTTTTATACTTCCCCAGTTATCAAAATGTTGTTTCACCTTATATAAAGTATCTAATTCGGCTAAAGAAAATACTGTCATATCAGGCTCCATAGAACTTTTATATTCTTCTCCAATAATTGGAGAGCCGGTATTACAGGTTCCATAGTTTATTTCATTAACCTGTAATATCCCTTCATCGACTAACGAACCTGTTAAAGATTGGTAGTATATAGGAACCGGTCCAAAACGATCATGTGAATATTTCAGTCCGGTTATTCCAAGAGTATTTTCTTTGAAATGTTTAAAATCGGTGTAAAATAATAATTTATTTAATTTAGTTTTTAAAGTCCCATTTTTACAGAGGAATAAGATAACATTTACAAACTTTTCATAATCAAATTTGCGAAATCCGCTATAGGTGCTTTCCTGATAGGAAAAACATTTTTTTACTAAATTATCGGATAAAGAATTTATCCTGTAAGTAATAGTTAAATTTTTGAGTATTTCTGAATATCTTTTTGCATCCAGAATGTCAGGACAATCGATTAATAAGGTATATAGATTGTCAGGATTTTTTAAGATCTTAAGCATATTATCATGTGCAGAATCCTGCAAAGCACCTTTTTCATATCTTGATAAAGTTGCTAACCCCCAGCCTAATATTTTCGCTAATTCCCCCTGTGTTAATCCATATTTTTTCCTTAATTCTTTAATGTCTTCAGGTTGTAACATTTTATGCCGTTCTCTATAAATACGATAGGCAGTGGCTATATAATTATTACCGCTTTTTAAATTCTCAAAATCCCATTCACAATCTTTACAATGCCAGTATGTTACAGTTACAGCTATTTTTTCTCCTTTTATATCAAGCTCTTCAACCCTGGATATTTCTTCTACATTTTTACTTTCACATTGTGTACAAAAATCAATTATGCTATTCATTTTTTCATTCATCCCCCTTCTTTTATTTCCTGATTAGAATGCTTCCAAAAAAAGATTTAAATAAGTTATTGTGTACATTAGAACTTCTGGCAAGAATTTTAATAGTCATATTAAAGCATTCTCTTAAATATTTCCGTCTGAATAAGGTAAATTCATAGTAGGATAGGCCGGATGGAAAGACAAACATTTTGCTATTTTTTCCCCGGCTTTAATATCAATCTTTAATTTAATATAAGCCAATTTGTTATTAATAACTTTTCCGAAAACCCAGATTTCTCCATGATATCCTTCCCCTCTGTCATCTTTTGGGCCTTCAGAATAATCCTTATAAGTTAAATAGAGTATTTCTTCTGTAGCAAGGTCTTGATCAAGACCTAAACCTATCATACCGCTGATATTGTTTTCTCTTCGTATTATCTCCAACCAGTCATTACTTGTAACAATTTCTTTAAATTCATTTAAAAATTGATTGATTTCTGGAATTGTAGTAAGAGACATATTTTTCAACTCCAAAGGTAAAATACGTTAGTTCTATAGTTTTTCGCCCATCTTATTTTATCATACAGCAAAATCCTCTTATTTAATTTTATCACAAGATAAAATTTTGTCAAATAAATTTAATTATTAGTCCTGAGATGTCCTTTCTAAATATCTAACCAGTTATCTATAGCGGCAAACATAGCTTTATTAATAAATCATCTTTGTAAAATTTAAATATAATTATAACATAAACTGTGTATTTTAGTGTTAAAAATGACTGTTTCCTGAAAGTGATTCTTCTGTTATAATATCTTTAAATAAAGATAAAAATATAAAAAAAGGAAGATTCTCATGTATCATAATAGATTTATAGTATGTATCATTATATTAATAACATTAAATTTATCATCAAATCTGTCTCTGGCCCTTGAAAAAGGAGACATCTATAAAAGCGATATCAATAGCTGGCATCCCCCGGTAGAAAAGAAAATTGACGAATTTATTAAAAAAGTCAAAGAGGGAGAAATAAAAGACCCGAAAGCAGTATTTGATGCAGACGGAACTCTCTGGCAAAATGATCTGGGAGAAACTTTTCTTAAATGGCTTATAGAAAATAAAAAGCTTCAAAATGCGGATTATTCGAAAGATATTTATAAAGAATATGAAGATCTCGTAAAAAAAGACCCCGGTAAAGGGTTTATTTTTGCCGTAACCCTTATGAAAGGCATAGAGGAAAAAGACTTAAAAAAGTGGGCAGAGGATTTTTTTAACAATCACTTTAAAGAAAATGTATATCCGAAGCAAAAAGAATTGATTAAAAGACTGAAGGATGCCGGAGTTGAGGTATGGATTGTTTCTGCGAGCAATTTCTGGTCAATTGAAGCTGCCGCACCTTATATGGGGGTGGAGCCGGATCATGTAATAGCCATAAAAACAGAAGTAGAGAACGGAAAACTTACGGATAAACTCATAACACCTGTCCTTCACGGCGCCGGTAAAGTGGAAGCCATAAAAAAATATATAGGAAACAGAGTTGATTTAGTCTCAGGTAACAGTATGTCCGATTACGATATGCTGAAGTTCAGCACCGGCCTTTCTATCATTATAAATCCTTCAGGTAAAGGTCCGGGAAGCATGATGGAACTGTCAGAAAATCATGGATGGTCTATTCAAAAATGGGAAAAATAAATTGATTATCGTCCGGTCACGCGTTACGCGTCACATTTAAGAAAAGAGGTGGCAAAATGTCTGATACAAATAAACTTATCACTGCTTCTGTTATGTTTTCCCTTATGGCTACAGGCAGTTATGGTTCCCCTGCAGACAGGCCTGCTGTGGCACAGATTATTGCACGAAACGACTCTGTCTCTACAGATAAGATTTATGAAACGGAAGAATGGGGAAAAATAGTCAAAAAATGGGATGCAATGGATCTGGTTAAAGTGAAAAATTTCGAGGAAATTTCAAATAAAGTGGAAGAAGAGAAAAAAAACATTGGAGAGCTTTATGAAAATCTCATAAAAGAAAGGTACATCTCTGAAATATCAGCAGAAGCTATCAATCTTATTTACGGCGAAAACTTGAGAGCCACTCTCGAGGGGAAGGTAGAACTGCCATGCTGCTATGAGCCGATGATGATACAGGAATGGGACTGCACAGGGGTGGATACAAGAGAGGAATTGAACAAAAAACTTTACCTTGTAGAAGAGCTTTATAAAAAAGGAACGGTAAAAAAAGAGGTTCTGGATAAGGCAAAAAAAGACATAGAAGACAGGATATCTCTTCTGGATAAAGCAGATAAATACTGGCAGAGTAAAGGAAAGGGTTATGAGAAAGAAGTTGATGTAATCTTACATCTATATGATATGAATGCAGGAGGAATAAAAGACGGGAAACCGGTGGAAAAGGATATCTTTAAAGCTTCCGAATATATTGTAAAACTGGAAGCAGAAAGGCGGTAAATATTATGAAAAGCAGGATTTTTCTACTATCTTTCAGTATCTTTGTAGTTTTTTTAATGGCTCAGGTAATGGCATCAGTTGAAGACATAAAGGTTATAGAGAACAACATTACAAGTTATTATAATGCCGATACATACAGAGTGTCTTTCAAAATAAAAAATACCGGTTCTGAAACTGTTGATAATGTAGTTGTTGTATGTGAGATACTGGACGGGTACGGAGTTGTCCTCAGAAAACTGACTCAAAGCGCCGGTTCTTTACAGGCAGAAGCAGAATACTCCGGAAATTTTGACTATTATCGACCTGATATATCTTTCCAGGTTCATCACAGATTACTGGTGAAAAACACAGGAAAATAAAAAAATAAAAAATAGTGGCAGAACAGGTTTCTGCCACTATTTTTGTTTACCTTCTGACTTTAAATTGTTTTACGAGATTATCCAGAGAACCGGCAATACTTGAGAGTTCATCGGCAGAACTTCTGGTCTGTTCTGTAGCAGAGGCAGTATTTTTTGCTCCGTCTGAAACACCGGTAATACTTACAGTGATTTCTTTTGTTACTCTGGCAGCTTCGGATATCTGCTGTGCCACATCTGTCGATACCTGGGCAGCCTGACTGGTATTCTCCCCTATTTCTTTTGTGGCTATACTCTGCTCTTCTACTGCTGATGCTATAGTATTGGATATATTATTTATTTTTTCTATGACTTTACTGATTTTTTCCATAGCTCTTACTGTCTCTGCAGAACTTTTATGTATCCCTTCTATTTTGTTTTTTATATCATCTGTTGCCTGCCCTGTCTGTTTTGCAAGTTCCTTAACTTCATTTGCCACTACGGAAAAACCTCTCCCTGCTTCTCCCGCCCTTGCTGCTTCTATTGTGGCATTAAGAGCCAGCAGATTTGTCTGATCCGCTATATCCATTATGACATCAACCACTTTGTTTATTTCTTTCGCACTTTTGCCAAGTTCTTCAACTATTTCTCTGGAACCTCTGGCAATCTTGAAAGCTTCACCTGTTACAGAAGCGGCTTCTGTAGTATTTCTTGCAACTTCTCCTATAGTTGCAGTCATTTCTTCCACAGCAGTGGCGACAGTATTTAAATTGACACTCAGTTCTTCTGAAGATGCGGCGACACTGGTCATAGTGGTATCCATTTCCTCTGCTCCGGAAGCTACAGTGGATGTCTGATGGGCCATTTCTTCGGTGGTATCAGCTATATTTTTTGCCACAGTAGAAAGTTCCTGCGAGGCAGCCATAAGGGTATTACTGTATGCGGAAATATCTTTTATCATAAGTTCCAGCCTGTCAAAAAAGCTGTTACATTCTCCTGCAAGAACACCTAATTCATCCCTGGATTTATTATTACTTCTTAATGTAAGATCCCCGTCTGAGGCACATCTGAATATTTTTATAAATTCATCGAAATGTTTTATTATCATAGTGTTTATGTAAAAAGCCATAATTATAATTAATATAATTGCTCCTATGATACCTGTAATAACAGTTAGAAAAGTTAATGACCTGGAAAGTGAGAGAAGGTCGTTTTCATAAATCGTAGCATGAACTGACCAGGGAAGTATATCAAGTTTACTGTATGCCATATACTTATTTCTATTCTGGTATAAATATTTAAAGAAATCAAGTTTTTCCGTGGAAGAAATAACCTTTTTCGTAAAATCCATAGAAGCAACCCTATCGGTAAGTATAAGCCCTTCATCCGGGTGAGCAAGTATTATTCCCTTATCATCCATAATATAAGGATAACCTTCTCTGCCATATTTCTGTGGCAATATAAATTCCTGAGAAAATTTCTTCAAATTTACCACACAGGCCAGTATGCCGATAAAATCACCGTTTATACCATCTACAGGTGAAGCTATGATAAAAGACGGATCGCTGGAGAAAGATGACTTACCCGGATATTTATCATAATGTATTTTTTCTCTCTTTACAGCACAGGACTGCCATAATTCCAGAGAAGTTATAATTTTCCCCGTATTATTTTTATTATAATCTGCCAGAATTTTTCCGTTTTTATCAGTTATAAAAACAGTTTCAAGATAATCAGTTTCTGAAAATATATTTTCCAGAGCAGACGATAAATCTTTCTGATTGCCCGCTGAAAGTCCTGATATGATCAATCTATTTTTTGAATTCAGATAAACATTCTGCCCTGTGTCCTTAATCCAGATTTGAATTATCTTCTTGAGAGCATTCGTCTCCTGCATAAGATTCTGTTTCTGAATTTCATAGACACCGTCATTTACACTTTTTGAGATCATTAATATAAGTACTATAAAAATACATAGTACAGTTGTTACAAGGATAACGTTTATCTTAAAAAACAGACTGTCTCTATTGATTTTCATCATTTTTACCCTCCTCAGGCTTTTATAATTTTTAATATCTTAATCTTTATAATTATTATCGGATTTTATTACAAAAAGATTATAGTCTATTTTATTTTAATTATAATAAATTTTTCTGTTTCCTCTAATTTAACTTCATATTTTTTTTGAGTAAAAATCAGGTTTCTATTGAACAGACATCTGTTCTTTGATATAATTTCACTGGTATTCCATTCAGGAACGACAATAACTTTCTCAATTATATTAAATCGTGACGCGTAACGCGTACCGTGTGACGCGAAGAAAGAGACTATTAATTAAATTCTATTCCTTGTTTACCGACCTGAGCACAGGTGACACATAATGAGTTACGCGTAACGGGAGCATTATGCTTACTTCAAGAGGTTTTTATGTATAAATATATTGCATTCATTATGATTTTATCATGCCTCCTTACTTCCTGTCAGACCACGGAAAAAAACAGAGAAGACGAAAATGCCGTATCTATAAAGCCTGCCCGGACGGCAAAAGAAATAAAAGAAACTGCTGAATATATTAAAAAAGGTATAGATTTATATAAAGAGAAAAAATTCAGAGAAGCCATAACCTATTATGATGATATGATAAAACTTCATCCTAAAGACAGTGAACTCCTTATATATAAAGGTGCGGCTCTCTCTGCCATAAATCACTATTCCGAGGCTCTTACATGTTATGATAAGGCTCTGGAATTAAATCCTCACAGTGGAAAAACATGGCATTACAGGGGACTTGTCCTGATGCAGTTAAATAAAACCGGTGAAGGAATAAAATCTTTACAAAAAGCTATAGAAATAGATCCTTCTTATATGAGTAACAAAAACGAACTTTCCCTGAAACCTTCCGATGTGCAGGTTAAACCTGCAGTTGTGCCTGTTCCTCTTGCACCTGTTACTCCTACATATCCTCCCGGAAGTGGAATAATTACACGTATGGAAAACAAGTAGTGAAGGGTGAAGAGTGAAGAGTGAGCTGGTCACTGCTCACTGGAAACTGATAACTGATAACTGGTAACTGCTCACTGGTAACTGATAACTGCTCACAACTCACTAATTCACAATCATAGTGACAGCTTTTCTTATACGGAAATTATTCCCTCTACCTGCTACAAGAGATTGAACTCCATTACTTGCATGAATGAGTGTAATACTGTCTATAAGTTCAGGTGCTAAAGCTATGTTGCTCTGTGATAAACCATAATCGGAATTTGTTGTTCTGGGATAGTATATATTATTATTCGGGTCTTTCTCTCTTGCCGTTATACTGCCTTTAAAAACTACAGATGAGTTGTAATCCTGTTGAGGCCAGTTGAGAGTACCGATATAAATATTATCTTTTGCATAAAGCAAACCGCTTAATGTTATGTCTGTAATAGTTTCACCGGCCACATCGGGAGTCGGGTCTTTTATACACATACGTATATTATTTTCTGCAAGAACAGTCATATTCTCACCGTGATCACATAAAATATAAATAGAATCCTTCGAGGCAGCAGTTCCGTTATCAATAGAAGGGAGTGACATTTCACCTTCACAATAGAGGTTTTTATTATTCAACTTTAACTTCAGTTTTGGTTTTACAAAGGACAATAAACGGGCATCTCCTATATCACCGTTTCTCTCTCTGTAACAGTCAAACCGGAGAGTTTCAAATAATCCCAGTGCACCGGAACAATAAGTATTATCTTTGAGATGTAATGTTGTTACTACAATTCCTCCGTCAAGTTCTGTTGAATAGGTCATTCCAAGAGTATTCATGGTATCTTCCCAGCCGGTGCTGTAAATTTCTCCGAATGTAAGATCTGTATAATAATCAAGTAAATTTCTTGAAGAATTTAAATTTCTTTTCTCTTCATGAATACTTGTAGTAATATCAGGCCCTATACTCTGAAGCTCTCTATATTTATCCATAAAATTTTTACATGAACTTTCTGTAAAAGACGCTATACCGTATTTATAAGGATGAGTGTATACCATATCATCAGTTGTCTGATCCCAGTAATCTACATCTGTAGTCTGGGAAGTAACAGCAGATGGGCCTTCATGAGGAATACAGTAATTACCGGGAGAATATTCAAAATAACCTACAAGATAATATCTGTCACCTGCTACAGTATGATATCCACTATGTTTATTTACGACACTGGCAATATTTATATCGGCAATCTCCGCAGGATTTACATGTTCTTTATAATCAAAAGGAGGATGTCTAAGATTATATTTACTATATTCCAGATTACCGACAGAAGATAGAAATCCTTCGTTTAAATCCAGTGATACATCGCCATAGTATTCCCACACAATCATTCTGTCATTGGAATGAAGTCTTCCCGGACTGTTATTCTTTCCTATAAACTTTTTTTCACCGTTAATCTCCTGATAGTTTAACAATAAATTTCCTTCTGAAGCAAGAGGATACTGGCTCATGTCATCTCTGACGAATATGGCCTTTATTTTGACCTTCTGCCCTTTATAATTACCTTCCGATAAAACCTCTGCCGAGTAAGGGGGTGTTGAGCCTATCTTTGTGCTACCTTTCAGATTATTTGTAAACTCCGAAGCAATAATCTTTGCCGTCTCCCCCTGAGCAAAATACATATCTATATTCATATCTCCGGCAGGAGCCCATGACGTATCGTTATTCAATCTGTAAATAGCATATTCTACGCCTGCTTCCGCAGATCTCAGAGCTTTAGCTTTCTTGTCTGCTATGCCTGCCATATTATAATTCTGTGTGGCAATTAATAACATGGAAGTAACAAGCATCATAAGAATGGTAATGAGTATTAATACAGAAATGAGTATAATAGCCTTTTCATTTCTCACATTATACATATATGTTCCTCCTAATTCACAGGTTTTACAGATGTTTCTATCTTAAATTTATATACAGAACCCTTTCCGGCAATCATAACCCTGGACGTTTTACTGCCTCTGACCTGTTCTTCAAATTCAAATTTCATACTTACAAGAGAATTTTTATAATTAAAATCAACATTTTTCGCCTTACCACATAAAGTAAGAGACTGACCTGCCACTGCAAGAGGAGGCCTTTCCGTTATCCACTGCTTTACAGAGTTGGGATCTGCCATCTGAGAATTGGCAGTGTTATAGGAATAATATGGAGATGAACTTTCATGGGGCACGTACCTCCTGTAAAGGATCCTGGAATTCGGGTCATTCAGATCTTTTATGGCATAATATAAAATAAATCCCTGCCAGAGAATATCTCCTGTATCTTCTTTATATGCTACCTGCCCGTTATATACAGGTGTTTCAAAACATATATAGGGAGTATCTGAATGATAGACGGAATTCGGATCATCAGGTTCATTAAAAATAATGGCATAGGAATTGGAATTTTTAATTTCTATAGCCATTCTCCTTACAAAGGATTCACTTTTAGATTCTACATCACTTCTGGTTTCTCCCAGTTTCCACATTTTAAACCCCACGTCCAGAGTGGAATAAATAACTATCATAAACAAAGAAAATATGAGAATAACAATAATTAACTCTACAAGAGTAATACCCCTTTTATATATATTCATATCAATCATCCCTGGAAATAAATATAGTAGAACTATCCTGTTTACCTTTACCTGTTACTGGATCATACCATGTTATAACTATCCCTACCTGTTTTATATCATCTGTATCACTGTAAAAGGAGATAATAAAGTTATAAGAAAGTTTATTTATTGTTTCCATTCCGCTTATAGAAGCAAGACCTGATGAAGACCATAAGTCTACAGGATTTGTATCAGGAAGGATTTCCGATATATTACTTATTATGTCTGAAATCTCTGCCGATGTTACACCGGAAGGGTATTCACTATGAGGATATTTTTCATAAAGATCTTTTACCTCACTTAATTTTTTCTCCATAATCCATGTAACATCACGATGTGTACTGGCCTGTTTTATTGAATTTGAACCTATTATAAACAGACCAAGAGCTGACGTAACAACCACGCCTATAATGGAAAGAGATATTAATATTTCTGCAAGAGTAAAAGCTTTTACGTTATCTCTCATCACACATCTCCTCTTTAATTTATTATATTAAAATTTTTCATAAAATACAATAAATATTTAATATTTATTAATGGATTATAATTTTGCACTTTTTTAAAAATTATAATTTCTTACTATAATTTTTGCAGAATTTTGAAAAATCGTTGTCCCGTAAGGGCATCCCTCGCGGATACCCTGCAAGGTAGAATAAGGCTTTGTTTAAAAAGTGCAAAAGTATAGTTTCTTACATAGTTGAATAAAATTATGTAAGACTCAACGAGCTATTAGCTTTTAGCTTATGTTTTTTAGTCTAACTGCTACTAGTAGTTAACCACGATGATTTTAATGTGTAAACCTCGTCATTGCGAGCGAAGCGAAGCAATCCCACTGGTAGGAACCAATCCCACGGGATTGCTTCGTCGCTATCGCTCCTCGCAATGACACACATCTTAATCATTGTGGCTGTATACTAGCTAATTAGCCTTAAATTTAAGAATTAAAAATATTTTTAAGAAATCTGAAAAATTATAATCTAAATTAATAATGAAATGTAATCTTTTTTATATTATTTCACACCATCATGTATTATTATAATTATAAATTATAGTATATTAAAAACTCAGGAGAACAATCATTGCGAAAAGAAAGTGAGAAAACAACGAAACTTCATAAAGAAATTGAAATACTTCAAAGTATTGGCATTGAAGGGGAAAAAAGTTTTATGAAGATTATTGAAATTTTTCCTTTTCCTGTAATCATTCTGAGTGAAGATATGGACATTCAATACATAAATGAAGAGTTTATAAAGGTATTTGGCTATACACTTCAGGATATACCTGCAGGTAAAGAATGGTTTGAACTTGCCTACCCTGACAGGACGTACAGAGAAAAAGTTATATCAGAGTGGGAAGAAAGCCTGAAGGAAGTTAACATTGGTAAATCTGTAATCAGAAACTTTGATGTAATGTGTAAAGATGGCCGTGTCAGGAATATCCTTTTTCGCCTGGTAAAGCTGGGAAATAATAAATATTTTATCATTTCTGAAGATATTACGGCAAGAAAAAAATTACAGGAAACACTCAAACAAAAGCTTATGTTTCTGACTCAACCTGTTGTAAATACAGATAATATAACCTTTTACGATCTGTTTCACATAGAAGAAATACAAAAAATTCAGGATACTTTTTCAGAAGCCACAGGTGTGGCATCAATTATAACTGAAATTGACGGTACTCCCATTACGAGACCGAGTAATTTCTGCAGACTCTGCAATGATATAATAAGGCAAACACCGAAAGGAAGAGCAAACTGTTACCATTCCGATGCTGTGATAGGAAAATACAATCCTTCAGGCCCCATTGTTCAGCCATGTCTGAGCGGTTCATTATGGGATGCAGGGGCAAGTATCAGAGTAGGTGACAGGCATGTGGCGAACTGGCTCATAGGACAGGTAATTAACGAGGATATGAACCTGGAAACTATGATGGCCTATGCAAGGGAAATAGGAGCAGATGAGAAAGAATATTACAGTGCATTAAAAGAGGTAAAAAGGATGCCTGTAGCACAGTTTAAAAAGGTTGCAGAAGCTCTCTTTCTCATAGCAAATCAGCTTTCTTTGCTTGCCATGCAGAATATCAAGCAGGCAAGAGATATAGCAGAAAGAAAAAAGACAGAAGAACAATTACGAATGAATGAAAATCGCCTTGAAACCCTTTTGACTCTGGGACGTATGCAGGAACGGCCTCTTGAGGAAATTCTGGACTTTACGATGGAAAAGGCAGTGGAACTTACAGGAAGCAAACTCGGATATCTGGCTTTTTTAAATGAAGATGAAACAGTTTTAACCATGCATTCATGGTCAAAAACTGCTATAAAAGAATGCAGTATGTGTAAATTTCCTTTAGTCTATAATGTTGCCGAAACAGGGCTATGGGGAGAAGCTGTAAGACAGAGAAAGCCTGTTATAACAAATGATTATAAAAAAGATAATCCTGCCAAAAAAGGCTACCCGCCGGGACATGTTGAATTAAAAAGGCATATGAATATTCCTGTTTTCAGCGGTGATAAAATAGTTGCTCTTGCAGGGGTAGGCAATAAAGAAGATGAATATGATTATTTAGACGTTCAGCATATAACTCTTTTAATGGAAGGCATGTGGGGACTTCTCCAGAGAAAAAACGCCGGAGACATAATAAAAAAACAGATATTTGAACTTGAAGCAAAAAATGCCGAACTGGAGAGATTTACCTATACTGTTTCTCATGATTTGAAAAGTCCTCTTATTACAATCAAAGGTTTCCTGGGTCACATTATTTCCGATGGACGAAAAGGTAATTTCGACAGAATGGAGAGCGATATAAAAAGGATTTCAAATGCAGTGGATAAAATGGAATATTTATTGAAAGATTTACTTGAGCTTTCCAGAATTGGCAGAATTATAAACCCTTCATCAAAATTTTCCATGTCTTCATCCGTAAAAGAAGCAGCAGAGCTTGTTCATGGCTTCATGGAAGAGAAGCATATAAAATTTTCCTATGACGAACATATGCCTTTTGTTTATGCCGACAGGATAAGGATTAGAGAGGTATGGCAGAATCTCATAGAAAATGCCGTGAAATATATGGGAAATACTGATAACCCGGAGATAAATATTGGCCATAAAAGCACTGACAGAGGGGATGTATTTTATATAAAGGATAACGGAACAGGTATAGAAGAGAAATATTACAAAAAAATATTCGGTCTCTTCGAAAAACTTGAACAGAAAAGTGAAGGTACAGGTATAGGCCTTGCTATTGTAAAAAGAATTATAGAACTTCATGGCGGACATATATGGGTAGAATCAGAAGGTAAAAATAAAGGTTCTACATTTTATTTTAATATACCGGTGAAAGAAGGGATAGAGTGACTGGAGAAATCTTAACAATACTACTGGTAGAAGATAATGATGATCATGCCGAACTCGTAATGAGAAGTTTTGATGATCACAGGGTGGCAAACAGAATTATAAGGGTTTCCGATGGTGAAGCAGCAATTAATTACCTCTTCAATGAAGGAGAGTTTACCGATCGTAATAAAAATCCTCTTCCAAATCTCATATTACTTGATTTGAGACTTCCGAAAGTGGATGGTCTTGAGGTATTGACAAAAATAAAAACATCTGAAGAACTCAGAAAAATTCCTGTAGTAGTGCTCACTTCTTCCGAAGCGGAAAAAGATATTACCAAATCATACAGTAATTATGTAAACAGTTATCTTGTAAAACCTCTTGATTTTGATAAGTTTACCAGAATGATGAATGAGCTTGGGTTTTACTGGCTTGGATGGAATAAAAAACCATTTTAGCGGGAGTAATTTATGAAAGAAGACACTCTTAAGGTACTCATAGTTGAAGATGATGAAGCTCACGGTGAATTAATAAGCAGGGCTCTCATGGAGAAAGATATTAATTTTATTACAAAAATTGTACCTACAATAGAACAGGCAAAGTCTGAAATAAATGATTTTAAACCTCATGTATTGATTACTGACTGGAGACTTCCTGACGGAGAAGGGATCGAGATACTCAAAATTCCCCGGAAGACGGATTTTCCTGTAATAATAATGACAAGTTATGGCAATGAAACCCTTGCAGTAGAAGCTATAAAATCAGGCGCTATAGATTATGTTGTAAAAACTTCTGATACACTTTCCGATATGTACCGAATCGTTACAAGAGTTTTGAGAGAATGGGAAAATATCATGAGAAGGAATATGGCAGAAGAAGCGCTTAAAGAAAGCGAATCCCTGTATCGTACAACAATTGAAGCCATAAAAGACTTTGTTCATGTTGTGGATCTGGATTTACGTCTTGTACTGTTCAATCAGGCTTTTCGTAATGAAGTTCCCGGCATAAAAGGTGAACTTAAAGGAAAATATCTTTTTGAAGTGGCTCCCGGTCTTCCCGATACTGTAAAAGATGAATACAAACAGGTAATAACAACAGGTAAACCTTTAATAACAGTTGACGAGATAAAATTCACCAGTAATTATTTATGGACAGAAACAAGAAAATTTCCTATTTTTGATACAAGAGGACAGGTATGCCAGGTTCTCACTATTATCCGCGATATTACTGAGACTAAAAAGGCAGAAGAAGAAAGAAGAAAACTGGAAGCACAGTTACTTCATACTCAGAAGCTTGAAAGTCTGGGCATTCTTGCAGGAGGTATTGCTCATGATTTCAACAATATTCTCATGGCAATTCTTGGTAATACCGACCTTGCAATGATGGACATTACTTCTTCTTCTCCTGCAAAGGACAGACTTCTTGATATTGAGAAATCTTCAAGGAGAGCAGCAGAACTCTGCCGCCAGATGCTTGCCTATTCCGGGAAAGGGAAATTTATTATTGAGCCACTTGATCTGAACAGTATATTAAAAGAAATGGCTCATATGCTTGAGGTTTCCGTTTCAAAAAAAGCAGTATTGAAGTATAACCTCTGTGAACATATAAAACCTGTAGAAGGTGATGCAACACAGATTCGTCAGGTTATTATGAACCTCATTATAAACGCATCGGAAGCAATAGGAGATCAGAGCGGTTTTATATCAGTATCTACAGGATCTATGGAATGTGACAGGGATTACCTGAACGGAACCTACCTGGATGATAATCTTCCTGAAGGTCTTTATTCATATATAGAAGTATCGGATACGGGCTGTGGTATGGATAAAGAAAGCCAGGCAAGAATATTCGATCCTTTCTTCACGACTAAATTTACAGGGAGAGGCCTGGGGCTTGCCGCTGTACTCGGTATTGTAAGAGGACACAGAGGAGCCATTAAATTATTCAGTGAACCGGGGAAAGGAACAAAATTCAGAGTAATCTTCCCTGTAACTGAAAATCCTGTAGAGCAGAATAAAAAGAAAAAGAAGAAACCTGTAAAATATCATGGAAAAGGAACTATTCTTATAGTAGATGATGAATATACAATACTGGAAGTACTTGACAGGATGCTGGTAAGCAATGGTTTTAATGTTCTCTATGCATCCGATGGTATTGAAGCAATAGAAATATTTCGTAAATATTCTTCTCCATTTTCCGGAAATAAGATAAAATGCGTCATTATGGATCTGACTATGCCAAAAAAAGACGGTATTGAAACATTCCTTGAAATGAAAGAAATTAAAGAAGATATACCTGTAATACTTTCGAGCGGATATAATGAGCAGGAAATTACAGAAAAATACTCCGGTACAGGACTGGCAGGTTTTATGCAGAAACCATACGATATGGAATTACTTGTAAGTAAACTTACAGAATTATTGAACAAATAGTATTAGTCGTGATGCGTAATGCGTGATGCGTGACGCGTAACGCGTGACGCGTAGTTTCACCGGTACCGGGCGAACACAGTGGTTCGCCCCTACGACTCACCACTCACGACTCACCACTCACGACTCACCAAACAGATTTTTTCGTTTTTTCTATCAAACTCAAAGGATAAACCTTTACATGTGTCTAAAATTAAGTAGAAGCAAATTTTTACATAAAGGGGAATAAAAATGAAATATTTATTCGTAACCATGTTAGTTCTGTTTCTTATGTTAACGTCTTTATCTGCCAGTGAGAAGGAGCTTTCCTATCCGGCACTTAATTCCATTCTGTCATCATGCGAAAAAAATAAAGACACCTTTAAAGATAAAAAATACTATGTACCCGGCGCATGGACCGTTAACCCTCTCAGAGGAGAAGAATATCTTAAAAAACTGGTTTCTTCCGGTGACATCGTAAATCCCGTACCGGTTGCATCTCCGTATAATCTCATAGAAACTACTATAAATAATATAATAGAATATGATGAAAAGAGCAGATTGACTGAAAAGATAGATCTGAAAACAGGAACAGGAGCAATAGCAATAAATTTCCTTCCAAGAGTCCTTTCCATGTATGACATTGACGGAGACGGTTATATAGGGACAGAAAAAGGGAAAGACATAACCCTTAATTCGGAAGGAACCAGGGAAACGGGAACATTTATAAAAAATATTCTTATTCTTCCCTATCTTAAAGCTCTCGGATATAATACGGTTCATCTTCAGCCAATAACTGAAATAGGCATTTACGGAAGGAAGGGGGATTTAGGCTCTCCCTTTGCCATAAAAGATCCTTTCACCATAGAACCGACTCTTGCAGATCCCATGTTTGAACAGACGGCAGAAGAACAGTACGAAGCCTTTATAGAAGCAGCACATGCCCTGGATATGAAAGTCGTTCAGGAAGTTATACCGAGAACAGTTTCCATAGATTCAACGGTTCTGGAAAAACATCCTGATTACGGATACTGGATAAAAGAAGGTTCCAATAAAAGAATGCCTGATTATTACAATCCTAAATATCAATATGAAACCTCTACTGGTAAAAGGACTTTTGCCGACAGAGCAGCCTTTGAAGAATGGTTTTTCAATGAATATAAGAGCAAAATTTACGGCGGTAATTATAAATTTAACGATTTAATAGATGCAAATAAAACAGATAAGGAATATGCAGAATTTTTCCTGAAGACTCCTGATATGGTAAAAAGAGATGGTGAAACAGGGAAACTGATCGGTTATTACTATAAAATCGATAAAAACGGAAAAAAAATAGAAGGAGAAATAAATGAAGATATAAGAGCAGAAGTGCTTCCTGCCTTCTGTGATACACCATTTGAGATTCAACCCTTCTGGTCCGATGTGACATATCTGAAACTTTATTCGGATCCTACCTATGAAGAACTGCCTGTATTGAATATCCTTACCTATGTTACCGCTAAATTCTTTAAAGATGTAGAACCTGAAATAGAGAAGAAATACAGAAATAAACCTGTATGGGATATGATTACAGGTTATTTCGATAAATTTAAAAATATGGGAGTAGATGCTTTTGTTCTGGATATGGGTCATGCCCTTCCTGAAGATCTTAAAACAGAGATAAAAAAGGTTCTGCCGAACGTATGGGAAGAAAATCTGGGTGCAGGTTTCACATATCTTGTAGACACTCCTCTTGTAATAACAGGCAAGGTTTTTTCCTACTGTCAGCCTGCTTACAGTGATGCAAAGGAAATGAAAGCATATGAAACCCGTCCTGAAGAAACAGTAACGTTCCATATAAAACATATGAGGAAACTATTTGAAGAAATTTCCCAGTTTGATACTTATAAAGGAAAGATGTTCGGTTTTACCGATAATTACAATACCAAACGAACAGGTCAGACACCTGCCACAAGAAATTTAAGTAAAGCCCCGTTAAAAGACGGAATTCCGGATTTTACACTTGCTCCCGTGGACTCAGTAAAAGCAGGGAGAATTTCTCTTCTTTATTACACTCTCTGCAGAATCATATCGGAAAAGGAGGGGTCACCTCTCCTGTTTAATCCGGTCTTCGGAACGGAATTTGTTGCCACTTCTACCATAAACGTAGGACTTTCCACACATATAGCAGAAGCAAACAGATTTTACGAATATATGTCTGAAGAAGAGAGGGCAAAACATCCCGATGCAGAAAGATTGCTTCTTATGAGCAAACCTGCCGGATTGAGCGGTGAGTGGACAAATAAAAAGCATTTTATCGGAGAAATCCTTACCCTGAACGATGCTATAAAAGAGCTAAAACCTCTTCTTAAAAAGAACAGCCATATGGCAGTTATAGATACAAAAGTTCCTGAAGTATTGTTCCTGTCTGTGTCCGAACCGGGTAATGACGATGAAATTATTGCTGTAATAGCAAACCTGGATCTGGAAAAAGAGAAAACAATAAAATTCGAAGAAGATATAGTGAAATATTATCTTAACAGGCCTTCCCTGTCTCCAGAACCGGGGAAAGACGGCGACATGAAAATTCCTCCGGGAGGAGTAACCGTTTTTACTTATGAGTCGTGAGTCGTGAGAAGTGAGTCGTGAGTCGTAAAAAGTAATAAAATCCCTTTCTTTTCACTTTTCACTACTCACTTTTCACTTTTTATATGTTATAATAAGCAGGGAGGGTTTTTTATGATCTTTCATGTTAAGCTGGAAAAAACAGAGGATGACTGGATAGTTGTGGAGTGTCCGGCTCTTCCCGGCTGTGTATCCCAGGGTAAAACTGAAAAAGAGGCTCTGGAAAATATTAAAGAAGCCATCATAGCATGGCTCTGGGCTGAAGACCAGAAGGCTGTTCTGGAGATGGATAATAAAGAAGGAGCAAAACCTGTTATGGTAGTAGTTTAATTTATGGAAAGATTAAATAACATATCAGGCTCAGAAGCTGTCAAAGCATTTCAAAAAGCCGGCTGGCAGGCAATTGGCCAGGTAGGAAGCCATGTGGTTATGATTAAGAAAGGTGCAAGAGCAAATCTTTCAATACCTCAGCATAAAGAATTATCAACTGGCACCCTTCGAACATTAATTCATAAAGCTGACATAAGTGTAGATAAGTTTTTAGATTTGCTTTAGATTAATGTAAATGCTCTGTTCCCATTGCAGTAAAGAAATTCCTGAACATCATATAGACAGTCGTACAATGATCGGAATCTGCGAAACATGCTCTACCCTTTCTTATTGTACAGACGAACTTCTTCCTGTGCCATCATATATAAAAGTTGACCGAAAAGACGAAGAAATCTCTATTATTCGTCCTTTTAACATAGACGGTTTCCTTATTTTTTTAACACTATTTCTGGACACATGTCTTTCTTTTTCTTTTATAATATGGGCAGTAAAATTAATAAAACATATTTTCAAGAACCCCTCTGCAATTATGCTGGCCATTTATATGGGAATTTTTTTACTTCTCCTATTCGGCGCGGCAGTAGTAGTTTTTATGAATTACTACTCTCTCGCCTGTTTTGTAAATAAAACCTTTATAAAACTTAAAAACGGTGAATTTTTTCTTGAATGCCGGCCTCTGCCGGGATATGGAAATACAAAAATTAAATTATCAGATATAGAGAAAATTTATTCTGTAGAAGAACTTTCAGATGGCACTCCTGTGGCCTATAAAATAAACTGTATTCTGAAAAATAAAGACATTATCAATATGGTTACAAATATAAAAAAACCTGAAGATGCTTTATTTATTCAGAGACAGATAGAAGATTACGTCAGGAGGATGAAGGAATGAATACAGTAAAATTGCTCAAGTAATTCTGCTTCTCGCCTGAACCATTCTGTGGCTTTTTCATCATCACGGGAAGGAAGTAGCTCCTTAAATGCACAGATATGTTCCAGAATCCTCTCATACGCTCTGTAGACTGCTCCCATACCTCCTGCTTTTATGAGTTTTATTATTTCATATCTTCCTTCAAGAACTGTACCTTTTTGAAGAGATAAATTGTTTGCAGAATGTGCCATTCCTTGCTCACCACTCATTATTTTCTTTTATTCTTAAACAGACGTGAGAAAAATCCTTTTATTATATTAAATATCATTCTTAATATATCTGTTGCTCCTGTAAAGAAAACCGTAAGAACAAAGAGCATAATGAGAAGGGGCGCAAAAAATATCAGCCTTCCATAATAAAACCATCCTCTTGCTTTAAATAATTCCCTTTCATATTCAGCTTTTTTTTCTTTTCTTGTCCTTTTGGCTTCATCCGGGTCTATAAGTCCACGATTAAGATCTGCATCTATAGCCATCTGTTTCCCCGGCATTGCATCAAGGCCATATCTTGCAGATACTTCTGCTCCCGGATCAGGTACAAGAACGTTGCCTATAGAACTTACAAGCCAGGCATTATCTGAGACTCTGTTCCAGAAAGTTTCTTTTCCTCCGTCATACCCCGGGAGTGGTCCGGATTTTTTTGTATCCTTATACATATTACCTGTTCCCGGAGTTACCATACAATATACTGCAGAACTATTGGATGGCACCGGTGCAGGAGGCAGAAGAGGAACTTTTACTGTTATAATTTCCTCTCTTTCTCCATCTTCATTACCATGGTCCACCGCTACAAGAGACGTATAAGGAGTAACGATCTTATATTTCAGCGCAAGTCCCAGAATTTCATCTCTCAGAGAAGATTTTTCTTCAGGATTTTCTCTCTGTCTGTCCAGAAGATTTTCTATTCTCTCCTTTGCCCATATGGTTTCTATGGCAGGGTAAGAAGTTTCTGATTCAGGGAGTTCCACATCTAACTCCTCTCTAAACTCTCCCTCACCTGTTCTGTATTTTAAAATTGCTTTACCTTTCCCTTCCGAATGAAATCTTCCGAATACGTTAAATATCTGTCCCCTATAGAGATCAGGCATGGGAGAGGGATATGTGTCAGATACACTTATACCTTCCCATTCAAGAGCAATATCTGAAAGGACGGGAGTGGAAGTCTGTATGCTGAATTTTTCTATAGTATCTCCTGTTTCGTCGGGATTTGTTATGAAATATGAAGAACCTCTTCCCGATTTTGCCATTTTTTCCAGGAGATATCTGTTTACTGAAGGGCCTATGCCAAATGTGAATATTCGTGCTCTTCCCATAGATTTCTCCACCTCCCGGAAGACAAATTCTTCATTTCCTACTGCTCCGTCTGTGATAAATACTATCTGCCTTAAATGTGATTTTGAAGCAGGCAGAGAAAGGGCACGATTCATTGCAGAAAGTATATCTGTTCCTCCTCTTGCATATGTGCTGTTTATAAAATTATCTGCCATCATAAGATTTATTTCATTTAATTCCAGAGATCGTTCCGACATCACTTCAACCCTGTCATCAAAGGTAATAATATTGAATATATCACCTGCTCTCAGTGTTTCAAGGGCTTTCTTTAAAGAATCCTTTGCCTGATCCATGGTGCTCAATGTATCACAGATTGTTACTTCAGGGGCAAAATGAATAATTGTAATTCCATAGAGTTCTTTTTTAATCATAGCGATGTTTACCTGAAAAAGAGAATCTGAGAGGATAGAATGATTTTTTTCTGAAATATGAGAAGCCAGACTTTCCTGCGTATCAGATGTTATTTCCCCTATTTTTTTCAGTTTATTTTCAAATGTTTCGAGTTTCTTTAAAGCAGTACCGGTGCGAAAAAGGGATGCTTCTTTTTTCAGAGACTGAATAATTTCATGAAGATTTTCTATTTTCTCCCTGATTTTTTCCAGATTATTTTCTCTGGATAAAGAATCTTTTTCCAGCATGTCCATATAATCCAGAAAACTGTTAAATTCAACCTGTAAATCTGTAAGAATTTTATCGTAAAAAGGAGGTATAATTACGTTATGACCTGATGAAAGAGACATAGAACCTGATCTATCAAGGACAAATATAACCTCTCTTTTTACAATTTCTCCCGGGCCATAGTCAAATTTAGGTGTAATATTTAACATAAATGTGCCGGCTTTATCTTTTTCCCTGTAAAAAGACATGGTATTTTCCATCTTTTCACCTTTAGAAGCATATTTAAGCACAAAATCTTTATCAGGTAATTCTCCCTCTCCGTCAAGTTCTATTTTCTTTACTGATTTATCTTTTTCTTCTATATACAATTTATGGGTCGGAGAATAGATATTTCCAATTTCAAAACCTGTATCTAAATTGATAGATATACTGATACTTCTTTTATTATTTTTGTCAAATTTTTTTATCGGAGGAGAAATCTTTTCTCCATCTGTCACTTCAGGTGAAATATATCTCGGAGTAACTGTCATGGGGAAATGGAATTCATATTCGTTATTTTCATATTTTATTATTTCATAATATTTTAGTTTAACTTCTATTTCCTGCTCCGATTCAATACCCGTAACAGACATGGTGAAAAGATTTGGTCTTTCTTCTTCAACAAGTGCCCCTTTTCTTCCGTCATGTTTTGCTTTATTATATATCTGTTTTGCTTCCTGTCTTTCCTTTATTTCTCCTCTTATTATTCTTTCCCCCGCTTTTATTTCCAGGAAATGTACCGAACTTTTCTCTGACAGGGGAAATACATATACAGCTTCTATTTTTTTCCCCAGATCATTATAGAATTTTTGTATTACTTCTACCTCTGCTATTACTCCTTTAATATTTCCTTTTACTTCCGTAGATTTAAGCGGTATTGAGCAGTTGTTCATTTCCGGCACTATAACAGTTCCGGCGGTTATTATTCTGTCTTCATAAATATGCTGTTTCCTGGCACTGAATTCCTTACATCTCATGTTTAAATCACTCCTTTCACTGTAACAGTCGCAATAGGAAAAGAGAATATTCCTTTTTCTATTAAATTTATATACATAACAAATGCAAAATGGTAATATAATATTATAGTGTATTTCATAACTTATTAGAATTTAAGTTGTCGTGACGCGTGACGGGAGGAAGCAATTTATTACATGCTTATGCTCAGGTAAGTAATTATACATTGTTATGAAATTAACTATAACAGGAGGTGATATTTATGGCGGATCCATTAAAAAAGGAAAAAAGGATTTATACTTATTCCGATTATGTATCATGGCCTGATGAAGAGAGATGGGAAATAATAGAAGGAGAGGCTTACGATATGAGTCCTGCCCCGACCCTTGACCATCAGAGATACCTGAGGCGACTCCTTACTAAATTTGAAAATTATCTTGAAGGTAAGACCTGTGAAGTATTTAATTCTCCCTGTGATGTACTCCTGCCAGAAGAGGGAGAGAATATGGACAGTTCAACAAATATAGTTCAACCGGATATAATGGTTATCTGTGACAGTAAAAAACTCTTTGAAAATAAATGCTGTATTGGAGCTCCTGATTTAATTATAGAGATATTATCACCTTCTACTGCTTCGAAAGATATAAAGAAAAAGAGATTTTTATATGAAAGAGCCGGCGTGAAAGAATACTGGATAGTAGATCCGGTACATAAGACAGTGCAGGTCTTTATCCTGGGAGAAGATAAACTGTACGGCAAATCTGATATTTATTCGTCTGAAGATAAAATCAATGTGTTTATATTTAAGGATCTGGAAATAGATCTGAAAGTAATATTTGCTTAACTGTTTATATGTTATATATAATTGAAATCAGGCATACATTTTGCAATAATTCAGAATTAAAGGAGGTGACAGACGTGGAAGATATGAAAAAATATGCATCAGAATTAATAGGTACCTTCGCTCTGGTTTTCATAGGCTGCGGCAGTGCAGTGATTGCAGGTAAAGATGTAGGGTTTCTGGGTATATCCTTTGCCTTCGGCCTTACAGTACTTGCCATGGTTTATGCAATCGGAGGTATATCAGGGTGCCATATTAATCCTGCTATAACCATATCCATGCTTGTGGCAGGCAAGATAAAAGCTAAAGATGCAGTAGTCTATATTATAGTTCAATGTATAGGAGCTATAACAGGTGCTGCTCTTTTATTGCTGGTTGCATCGGGTAAGGAAGGATATTCTGTGGCGGTAAACGGCCTGGGACAGAATGGGTTTGGTTCTCATTCGCCGGGAGGATACTCACTCATGGCCGGTTTTGTTGCTGAAATCATACTGACTTTTCTGTTCCTTTATGTTATATTCGGCTCTACTTCAAAGGATGCGCCGGCAGGTTTTGCAGGAATTGCCATAGGACTTGCCCTTGTGCTCATACATATTGTAGGTATTCCCATTACTGGAACATCCGTTAATCCTGCAAGAAGCCTCGGCCCGGCAATTCTTGTGGGAGGAGAAGCTCTTTCTCAGGTATGGGTATTTATTGTTGCACCTGTTATAGGAGGCATTCTCGCTGCTATTACATGGAAATTCTTCGGGAAAGAATAATTTTAGAAGGTGTTTGGAAAATTTTTGTTAAAACTTTTAGAATTTTCTGATAGAAGTATCCGGTATAAGACAGGAAAATTTTTCAAACACCTTTAGAATTTTTGATATTACAGTCCCTTCATTATTTCGCCGGAATGTAGGAAATAGCTGTTCCCATATAGAATCTTTAAATACAATCAAACTTCGATTTTCTAAAACAGGACTGGCAGGAACTTTAAGAGTCGACATGATGGGCACAGATTATAAATATGGCATAGAAATTGGAGTAGATATAGTTTATCGAAAACTACAAATATTGGAAGGAAATTTCAGAATGAAAAAAATGAAAATTTTATTGTCCCTGTTATTAATATTACTTATTTTCAGCACAGAAAAACTTTTTGCATGTGACATCACCTTTGAGCCATCGGCTGTAAAAGTAAACAGTAATAATATGACTTCTGTAACAGTAACAGTTGAACTGGCTCATAAAAATTGCCCGAAAGAACTGGGTGATATAAATTTTGATTACACAGGGATAAAATTAATCAAAAAAGGTGAATGGAAA